>RFQF01000107.1 GCA_009925805.1 Flavobacteriia bacterium
ATCCCCTTCCAAAAGCATAAAATCCGCATCATCGCTTATTTTCACCATGCAATCGTAGCCTTCTAATTGAGCGCCCACCATGTAGTCAACCTGGATACCACAGTTCTTAGCCGCATGTAAAATCATTGAAGTAATGGTGGTTTTCCCGTGGCTTCCCGCAATCACGATACGTTGTTTATCTTTACTCGCTTCGAACAAATATTCCGGATACGAAAAAACGGGAATATCCAAGGTTTTTGCTTGCAGCAACTCGGGATTATCTTCTCGTGCATGCATTCCCAAAATGACGGCATCCAATCGGGATGAAATTTTTTCAGGAAACCAACCGATTTCCTTGGGTAAAATCCCTTCTTTTGCTAGCCTTGATTTGGAGGGATCCAAGATTTCGTCGTCGGAACCAGTAATTTCATGTCCTTTTCTACGAAGGGCGATGGCTAAATTGTGCATGGCGCTTCCACCTATCGCTATAAAGTGAATATTCATTTCCTTTTTTTGCTAAAATAAGTGCTAGAATGAGTAGAAACTGAAAACGTTCAAAAAATTACTGACAATGCACTATGAACTAGGGGCACAAAGGAGGTTTTATGGGTCCTCCGGGAACCAGAACCGGGCTTCCATCAGAGTCGTGCGCCCAAAGGGCCTCAGTAATGGATTGTCCATTCAACGTAAAACTTGACTGTCCATTTTCATCGATTATTTGTTCGTAAACTACTCCATATCCTTGCGAATTAACCACTATTCGACGGACAATTCTTCCAATTTCAAAGCCATAAGAATCCTCGTAGGTATAAACGAGCTCCGTCATTGCATTCCATGGGAAACACTGCCCACTGTCGTTTTTCAAATAGTTGGGAGAATACGATTCTACTTTTACGTAGTTCATGCGTTCATCCTGAGCACGTTGTGCACTTTTGGTTTGATCCAAGGCCTCTTGGTCCTGCAAGTACCTTGTATATTGATTTTCGTTAACCGCTTTGGTTTGTTCATTGGCAAGGCGTTTATTTAGATCGGCAGCCTCTACCTCTTTTTTTGTTTTAGCTACCATCATGGAATCGACAAAAGAGCGTGTTGCTTCATGAGCTACGTTGTGATTATCCGCGTCATGCGCCAAAATTGAATCGCGTTGATTCCGCATTTCAACTTGTTGATCCGCAAGACGATTCATCATTTCTTGATTTTCCCGTTCGCGTTCGTAAATGGAAAACTGGGTATTATTTACCCATTGTTTATTCTCGGTTTCACGATCCTTATTTGCTTCAGCTTCATTTTGATTGTTTAAGGCACGAACCACCGACTGCCGTTCCACAAAATTACGGCTTGCTTTTGCAGCTTCTTCCTGCGCTAAGGACTCGCGATACATTCGGTCATCCACCGATTGTTTAAGCTTATCCCATGCATTTCTCACAAGAAAGGATCGTCGTTCTTCGGCCGTCAGGTTTGAACCATTATTCCCTGAGTTTCCCGTGAACAATTTCGCCCCAGGAGGCGGCGTAAGCACTGTTCCCCGGACAGAGCTCGAATTATTGGCCGAATTCAAGGGGCTAATTTTCATTTTATTCTGAATCGAATCTATTTTATTTTTTAGATACTTAATTTCGAACTGGCCGACCTCGGCAACTCCTGCTTGCGTGAGCAACGCGTTTGCCGCTTTCAAAGCACTTACCGAATCCTTTACCGCCATATTTTTCAACAATTTGGCATTATTCACGAAATAAGGTTCCATTTTGTTCAGCCGAGCCTTGAGGGATGAAACCTCAGCGGTAGCGGCTTTTTGTTTCAATGGATTGTTGGCTAGCAATGTTTTAACCACTCCCAACGCGATTTTAGGTTGATGATTCGCTCCATATTGCCCATCAAAAGTCAAGGAATCCAAGGTATTTTTAACCTTGGCGACCGCATTGCTGAAATTAAGTGCGTCGGTCTCTTTCGCTTTTTTAGCAGCTTCTACTTTTTGATCAATGTCGTCGATTCGTTTTTGCTTTGTGAGTGTATCGTGCGTATAACCTAAAGATCCTTTCGTTAAATTATATACTTCTATGGCTTTATCATATTCCTGTTTACTTTGAAGATCGTATGCGCGCTTTATTTCGGCATCAACATAAGCGGTAATGACACGGTCTAAATCCGCAAAAGCAGTCGTTTGTTTCGCAGTTGCTTGATAATTCCCTATAAGCGAAGTAATTTTCTCGAGGGCATTTTTCATAGCGATGTTATCGCCTTTAATTTTCTTGGCAACCTCCAAAGCGGTTTTAACCTCCTTATCTAAATTTTGCTCTTTGATTAAAACGTTTAATGAATCAATGGTGGGTTTTACTGCATTCCTGAGTGCCTCAGGAATTTTGGTAAGGCTGTTATTCTTGGTAATGGCCAGGATGGCTTCATTGTATTTTTTACCTGCCGCTAAGCGTGTACAATCTGCACGGTTTTTTGACGCAGTGGTTAATTCCTTTTTTCGTTCGTCTTCCTCTTTTTTCAACACCAGAATGGAAGCCAGTTTGGTTTTTAATTTCTCGGATTTTGCATCAAGAGTGCTCACTTGTTTATAGAACTTTTCTGCATCTTGCCACTTTAATAGCGCCAACAAGGAGTCCCCTTTTTGGAACAAACTATCGATGGATTTTTGCTTTCGCAATACCAAAAGTTGATCGTTATAGCTCTTTTGAATCAACGTTTTCTTTCGATTCAGCGAGGTATCTGTTAATTGGTAATTCGATTGAACTGACATGGCCGAGTCGAGGTAATTTATGGCCAGCTTATAATTTTGAACTTGCGCCAACTCCATGCTTTTGCTCTTGAACTTGTCCAATTTCAATCGACCCTCCTCTTTCCGAACGCGTTCCTTTAAAGAATCGTTGTATTTGGTTGAATTATACTTTGGGTCGGGGATACACTCAGCTTGTTGTTCATTCCATTTGAATTTTTCAGCATATTCATTCGTTCCAATGGTAAAATTATACGACGGATTCACCGGAAACATCACTGCCCGAAGGTTATTGGATAGCATGACAGTAACACTTAACACCCGTTTAGGCAAGGCTAAATCGGAAACATCATAGTAAATACTTCGGTTCAGAAAACCCGGCTTCGAAAATTGAAGTACCAAAGGGTTTTTATTGAATGTACTGCCTACCAAAATAAAACTCCCATCCTTATCGCTTTGCGTTGAGGCAATGGTTCGGTTATCTTGTATCAAATAAACGCTGGCATTCGAAAGCAATTCTTTGGATGTATCACAGACTAAACCTTTGAATATCACCTTAATCTCTAGCTGAGCCCTACTAAAGAACGAAAGCATGAGCAACATCAATAGCACGCCGAATCTCATAATTGCACAACGATCATCAGAAATTAAGTAACAAAACTTACGAATCTATGCAAAAATCGGCATTTTTGCACAAATAAGGAAATGCTTACCTACGAACATTTGAGTTTCTGGGAAAAAAGGACTTATCTCGAGCAGCTTGATGCGGTAATCATCGGTTCCGGGATTGTGGGTATGGCATGTGCGATTCATCTTAAAAAAGCCAAACCGCATTTGAAAATACTCCTACTTGAGCGCGGCTACCTACCCACAGGCGCTAGTACAAAAAACGCGGGGTTCGCTTGTTTTGGAAGTCCCAGTGAATTGCAAGACGACTTAAACAATTTACCTGAACAAACGGTTTGGGATACCTTGGCCATGCGCTACGAAGGCTTACAAAAGCTGTTTGAGTTGGTTCCGAAACGATGTATAGGCTACGAGCGCTGCGGTTCTTGGGATCTTATGCACGAACCGTTGGATTCCGATTTTATTGCTTACCTCAACCAGCATGTAGCGCGCATTACTGGCCAAACCCAAGTCTATCAAGCCGATTCATTAAAAATTCGCCGAAGCGGCATTCAAGGGTTCACCACTGCCTACAAAAACCGAAGCGAAGGAAGCCTGCATACGGATTTACTCATTCAATCCTTACATCAACTCTGTATCCAACGGGGTATCCATTTACTCTTCGGTACTGAGGTGTTATCCCTTGAAATAGGAAATTCTTCGAATCGTGTCATCACTGCTTTTGGGAGCATTGAATCTGAGCGAATCGCCTTATGCACCAACGCGTTGGCCCGAAAATTTTTCCCATTGGAAGTCGAACCTGCCCGCGCTCAAGTGCTGGTAACCTCTCCTCTTCCCGATTTAAAAATCAAAGGAACGTTTCATTTTGATGCCGGCTATTATTACTTCCGAAATGTACACGACAGGGTTTTGTTCGGTGGTGGAAGAAATACAGCCTTTGAAGCAGAAAACACAGCATCCATGCATCCTACGGATGGACTTCAAAATCACTTGGAATCCATCCTTCGAACGAACATTCTTCCCAATCAAACGTTCTCTATTGCCTACCGTTGGGCAGGAACTATGGGGGTTGGTCCTGCCAAGAGTCCAATCGTAAAAACCGTAGCGCCAGGGGTGGCTGTGGGAGTACGAATGGGAGGCATGGGGGTAGCCATGGGTGCCCTCGTAGGGGAGAAATTAAGTAAACTAATGCAATGAATTCTGAAGAAGAACCGTTTGTAAATCCGATTGACCCTGACAAAATCACCGATCGCCCGGGAATCCTACCTTACGCGCATCATGCAGGAAGTTTACCCATAAAACCCGAAGACGAAGGGAAAATCAAAAGCCGTGCGCTTCGTGCCATGGAGTACCAAACGGACGCTCAACTGAAACAAATTTACGAGCAAATTCAAGTACTAGCTAACCAAGCAAAAGCGTTGCAAGACCGTAAGCATATTTCCACGCTCATTTACCAATGCAACCTTAAGTTCGAACCCTTAATTCACCACCAATACCACCTTTACCGCAAGGAAAATGCATTTTTATTATCGCTGATAGCTCCGGAAGACTGGGGAAGGAGAAAAACGTCGTTAGTGTTTTTGGCGAGCATCAAGCTCCTTTCCGACCACACCTGGGAAGTCTTGCGTAAATCGGAAGCATTTGATCGTGAAATAAAGACTTAAACTACCCCACCTCTCGGTAACGCACATCATCCATCCAGCGCAATTTTTGCATTTCGCCTACCTCAAGTGCGTAATAATCGTACGTTTCAGCAACGACTCCTTTGAGCCGATAAATGCCTTTTCCTTGAAAGGGGTATTTTCTACCGGACTCAGGGAAGTGTACGGTATCTATGGTATCTCCTTGTTGATCCAGAAAGGTTCCAAAATGCATGTAATCTCCCCGGCTCGTTTTGGACTTTTTAACTGCCACGAGATACCCGTAAGTTTCGATGTGGAGACTTCGGCAGGAGGGTATTTGAGCAGCAACGGTGTGTGCGGGAATTAATTCAGAAAGAAGATCGAAAGGATTGCATAAAGGAAACCCGAGTAAATCCAGTTGATCGAACACTTCCTCCATGGGATGTTCTTCAAAATCCGGGAGCGTAAATTCTTGCACAGGCACCACAAACAATCCCTGTTGCTTAAACTTTGGGGGTGTTTTAACCAGTCGATAATGCGCTCGCCACAACAACTGCTTGCGCTGTAGGTTAAAAACCCTAAACGCTCCGATGCGAATTAAAATCGCTAACTGATCCAAGGGCATGTGTACCCGGTTCATAAAATCTTCAAAATCCTTGAATACCCCATTTGTTGTGCGTTCTTCGAGCAGATTCCGGACGACCTCAGCCTCCAATCCTTCCAGCAATACAAAGCCCAACACCAAGCGTTTTCCGTACAGCACGCAAGGATAAAAACCCTCTTGAATGCAGGGAGCTTCCACGGTGGCTCCGTACTTTCGTGCCTCGTGCACGTAAATCTCCGTGCGGTAATACCCCCCAAAATTATTGACCGTAGCGGTCATGTATTCCAACGGAAAATAGGCTTTGAGGTAAAGGCTTTGATAGCTTTCAACCGCATACGAAGCAGAATGTCCCTTGGAAAAAGCATATCCCGCAAAACTGGCAATCTGATTCCAAACGGCGTCAATCAATTCGCTTGCATAGCCCCGTTGCAAACAATTCGTATAAAACGTGGACTGAACCTTCGTGAATTCTTCTCGTGAACGGAACTTCCCCGACATCCCTCGTCGCAGCACATCGGCTTCCGCCAAACTCAACCCCGCAAAATAATGAGCCACCTTGATCACGTCTTCCTGGTACACCATCACCCCATAGGTATCGGGCATGATTTCCAGCAACAAGGGATTGGCTTGTTTTCGTCGCTCGGGATTTCGATGCCTCAGGATATACTCGCTCATCATCCCCGATTGCGAAACCCCCGGGCGTATAATCGAACTGGCGGCCACTAATTCGAGATAGGTAGCTACTTTCAACTTAATCATGAGCATGCGCATGGCGGGAGACTCCACATAAAAACACCCTAAAGCCTTAGCCTCTAAAAGCATCGTTCTGATTTTGGGATCTTCCTTAAAGCGCTGCATGTTATGAATATCCTCTACAGGGACGTTTGGCTGATTGTAGGCAATAATATCAAGGGCTTCACGGATTTTTCCCAACCCTCGCTGACTGAGCACATCGAACTTATACAAGCCCACATCCTCGGCTTCAAGCATCGAAAACTGCGTAGTTGGAAAACCTTTGGGGGGCATGAACGTAGCGGAAAACCACGTAATCGGACGTTCACTGATAATAATTCCTCCCGAATGCACACTCAAGTGCGATGGTTTATCCTGCAAATAGGCCGCATAGCGCAGTACCAGCGCCGACATACTGTCCGCCTGATGGGCCGAAATACTGCGATTGCTGAGTTTGTCAATCTCGGACTTTGGCAAACCAAAGACCTTCCCCAATTCGCGCACGGTTGCCTTGTACTGAAAAGTGTTGTACGTGCACAACCACGCAGCGTTCGGATA
>RFQF01000108.1 GCA_009925805.1 Flavobacteriia bacterium
GTTTTCCCTGCAGCAAATCGCCGCTAACCCCTTGGCAATAAATATGGGCGATCCAGCGACAGGCAACTTGCGCTTGAGTTTGGCGGGAGGGGTGAACAATGTGGGAACAACCATAGGCCCGGTATTGGTGTCCTTGGCTATTTTTGGAAGCCATGCTTCGAGTGAAACAACCTTACAATTATCGGCAGTAAAAGTGCCTTATCTGGTTTTAGGAGCTGCTTTTATTTTAGCTGCGGTTTTTTTTAAGTTGTCAAAAGTTCCCGATCGACTGGAGCAGGAAGGTCAAAAGCAAACCCCGGAAGTTTCCATGCTCTCCGTGCTTCGCAAACCTCAAGTATGGTTAGCCATGGTGGCGATCTTTGTTTATGTAGGGGTTGAAGTTTCCACAGCAAGCAACTTACCTGAGTTTATGAAGCAAAAACTGGGAACCCAAGAACACCAAATAGCCCCCTATGTTTCGTTGTTTTGGGCAAGTCTTATGATTGGAAGATGGTCCTCCGCCGCAGGAGCCTTTGGGGTGGCCGATGAGTTAAAACAAAAGCTAAGCCTGTTGTTGCCGTTTTTAGCCTTCGGTATTTTTCTGTTGGTAAATTTCCTTGCTGGGCATTCCGTCGAACCGTTTTATCCTTACCTTTTTATTATTCTTGTTTTAATGCTAGCCGATGCGTTTACCGGAGGAAATCCCGTGCGCCAATTGGTGGTCTATTCTAGTTTAGGGGCTGTTGCACTATTGACAGGAATTCTTGGAAGCGGTTTAGTCAGTGTATTTGCTTTTATTTCGGTGGGCCTGTTTTGCAGCACCCTTTGGCCCTGCATTTTTTCTTTAGGGATAGCCGGCTTGAACGAAAAAACCAATGTGGCTTCAAGTTTAATGATTATGATGATCATGGGTGGTGGGTTTATTTCCCAAGGTCAAGCGGCCTTAGGCAATATCTCCTTCATTGGCATTCAAGGCTCGTATTGGGTTGGGGTGCTGTGCTTTGCCTATTTGATTTTTTTCGCGGTTACCGTAAATCGCGGACTCAAGAAAGCGGGAATTTTACTGTAAGAACCTGTAACGTGTTTTTCGAAAAAGGGATTCCGTTTGCTTTCCTACCTTTGCACTATGGATTTTAATACCGAATTGCGTTTTCAAAAGTTGATCGAATTTTTGAAGCCCACCTTTGAAATGGATTTAGACCTCACAGCACTAATTTATCTTATTGGTTTAAATGAGGCGGGATTCGGCTTTAGAACCTACACCAAACAAGAAAAAATGGACCTCATGCATATTGCAGTTTGCACCTTGCTTTCTCCCGCGGGATATTACACCTTTTCGCACCGAGACGAGCAAAATTGGCCCCATTTTATTGCCGTGTCAACGCTGCCCCCTCTCAGTGAAAAAGAGCAAAATCATATTCTTAAAGAAGCGGTAATTGATTATTTTATTGAAAAAGAATACGTTACACAAGAAATGCTCGCTATCGAGGTTTAGGGCCAACGTACTCTATGATGGGATTGGTTCCCACAAAGCAGGATCGGTGCACTACAAAATGAAGGGTATCTCGGTCAATGATCACGGCTTCAAAGTCAACTTGGGCGCGCCATTGCTCCCAGGCTTTTTCGTCTAAATAGCGGTAAGGTGACTGCTCAACGTGCCCATTGAATTCAGGAAGAGGATATTTGCGCTTCAGGTCCTCGTAGGATAACAATTTGTCTTCATCGAGCAAAGAACATTTTGTATGAGCCAATCTACCTTGCCAAATACCCTGGGCATTGAGGGTTATTCGTTTGTACGGTTGCTTTTCATGCTGAAGTTGGAAAGAATGGTGGGCCAAGGCTTCATACCTCCCACCAATTTCGCTGGAGTCGGGAATTTTTCCACCACAATAAGGCCAATGATAATACCCCTGAATTACAACGTTTTCATTGCAGGAAAACAGCAAGGATAACGGAAATAGGAAAATGCATGGGATTTTAAAAAGCTGCTTGTTTGCCGCCATTTTACATTAAAATTTGCGATATTTATTCAATAAATCCTTGGGCCAAGCGCCGAGCTTCGGCATCGGTTGTTACATAGGCTTCAAGCGTTGGTTTCGAAATCACGGAGGTTTTTTCCATGACCCATTCATTGATTTTGGCAATTTCTAAGAAATGAATTCGATCCTCTAAGAAAGCTTGTACGGCGATTTCGTTGGCAGCATTCAAGGCACAAGGAATATTTCCGTCCATTTCCATTGCCCGGTAGGCAAGGTCTAAGTTCTTGAAGGCTTCCCGGTCGGGTTTTTCAAAGGTCAGTTGCGGATGGTCTAAAAAGTCAAAGCGGGGAAATTTTGTCTTTAACCTGTACGGATAGGTCAAGGCATACTGGATGGGCAGTTTCATGTCGGGTAAGCCCATTTGCGCTTTCATGCTGCCGTCTTCAAATTGAACCAACGAATGTACAATGCTCTGGGGATGCACCACCACATCAATTTGGTCCGCAGTTAAATCAAACAACCATTTGGCCTCAATCACTTCCAAGCCTTTGTTCATCATCGTGGCAGAGTCAATGGTGATTTTTGCTCCCATGCTCCAATTCGGGTGCTTGAGCGCTTGGGCTTTGGTCACCTGTTGCAATTGCGCAGTGGAAAATCCCCGAAAGGGGCCGCCAGAAGCGGTTAAATAAATCTTTTCAATGGCGTTCAAGTGTTCCCCTGGAAGGCACTGAAAAATGGCAGAATGTTCCGAATCTACGGGATAAAGGTTCACCCGGTGCTTTTTAATCAATTCGTTGATTAACCTACCAGCAACCACCAAGGTTTCTTTATTGGCTAAGGCAATGTCTTTACCAGCTTCTATGGCAGCAATGGTCGGTTTAAGACCTGAATACCCTACTAAGGCGGTTAATACCACATCTACCTCGGTGGATTGAACCACCTGACACAAGGCATCAGCGCCACAGTATACATGAATGTTTTCGTTCCAAAGCGCTTTTTTTACCTTGATATACTGGGTTTCATCTCCGATGACGACCATATTTGGCTTAAATTTCAACGCCTGTTCCATCAACAAATCGGCATTTTTACCGGCCGTGATTACTTGAAGGTCAAACAATTCGGGATAGGTTTCAAGAACTTCTAAAGCTTGGGTGCCAATGGAACCTGTAGACCCTAAGATGGCAACACCGCGTTGTTTTTTCATTTTTGTTTGGTGCCGTCAGCGTTAAAATTGGATCCTCCACCTAGAAAGTAGTATCCTCCTTGTAGCTTGAAGTGATTTTTATCTAAAAAAGAACCAGAAACGTAGTAGTGCGGATCACCGCTATCGTAATGCAAGGTGCCATCCGTTTCCATCAAATAGGAGGTCACATTATTTTGATTTATAAAATCGATGAAATAACGATTTTCAGACCGGCGAACAGATAATTGGTAAATGGTTGTATCCAAATAAACCGGTTGACCCATGACCCAATGGCTGTTTATCGATCGTACGGTATATTCACCCACATATTTCAATCGGTAATCGAAGATGGGCTTGTTGCAACCACAAGCCAAGCAACAAACAACTAGAAAAAAATAGAGTAGTTTCATGCTATTTTTTTGTGCCATACTCATCAAACGAGTATCCTCCACCTAAACCCATATAACCACCCGTAAGACGAAAATGATTCTTGTCTACAAAGCCACCATTGACGTAAAAATGTGGATCATAACCATCGGAGTGAAGTGTTCCATCGGTTTCCAGGAGATAGTTTTTTGTTACTGAGCTGTTTTGCCTTACAAAATCCACATAGTACCTGTCATTGGATCGATTTACATTTAATGTATAGGTTACCGTATCTTGTTGATAGTTGCTTCCTACCCAACTCGAATTGTAGGATATGACCTGATATTCCCCAACGAATTTGGACCGATAGTCTATCAGTGGTTTTTTGCATCCCAAAAGGAAAATCAGCAATAGCGAAAAGGAAAAAATAATTTTCATCATGTTGTTCATTAATGTGCTTCCAGCCAATTATCAGCAATTTCCATTTCCACAACCATGGGCACTGCAAGTTGCACCGCATTTTCCATGGCTTCTTTCACTAAGGCTTTCATTTCCTCTTGTTCCGTCACATGCACATCAAACAGCAGTTCATCGTGCACCTGTAAGATCATTTTCGACTTCAAATCCCTTGATTTCATGGTTTGATACACCGCAATCATGGCCATTTTAATAATATCGGCCGCCGATCCTTGGATTGGTGCGTTAATCGCGTTGCGTTCTGCATAGCCTCGAACCATGGCATTAGCCGAGTTAATATCGGGTAAATACCTTCTGCGTTTCATGATGGTTTCCACGTATCCGTGTTCGCGCGCAAACGAAATGACATGGTCCATATAGGATTTTATCGTTCCAAATTGGACAAAATAGGCATCAATGATTTCCTTGGCTTCGGTGCGAGAGATTCCTAAATTTTGGGCAAGACCAAAAGCTGATTGCCCATAAATAATTCCAAAATTTACCGCCTTTGCCGCACTGCGCTGGGATTTAGTTACTTCTTGGATTGGCACTTTGTACACGGTGGCCGCGGTGGCTGCGTGAATGTCCAACCCTTCTTGAAAGGCTTTAATCATCGACGGGTCCTCGCTGAGTGCCGCAATGATGCGCAATTCTATCTGCGAGTAATCCACCGACATGATTTTAAATTCCGGTCCCCGAGCAACAAATGCTTTTCGAATTTCTCGTCCTTTGGCTGTTCGGATGGGAATATTTTGAAGATTTGGATTATTCGAACTTAAGCGGCCCGTAGCCGTAACCGTTTGCATAAAACTCGTGTGAATCCTGCCGTCACGGGGACTGCACATTTCAGGAAGAGGATCCACGTAGGTGCTTTTGAGTTTTTTTAACTGTCGGTATTCCAACAGCATAGGAATGATCGGATGGTCGTTTTCGTGTTTTTGAAGGATCTCCTCCGACGTGGCGTACTGACCCGTTTTGGTCTTTTTAGCTTTGGAACTGATTTTCAAATGCTCAAAAAGAATATCCCCCAATTGTTTAGGGGAGTCGATATTAAAGGGAACGCCCACGAGTGCGATTATTTCGTCGTGCAATTTTACCAAGGTGTCTTGTAGCTCCAGGGAGTAGGATTTTAAGGAGTTAACATCAATGGCGATTCCTTCTTCTTCCATGCCCGAAAGCACCTGAACGAGGGGCATTTCCATGGAATAAAACAAGGATTTTAGATGAGGTTTGTCCACTTCCTGAATCAAGAAATTACGCAACTGCAAGGTGATATCGGCATCTTCGCATGCGTACTCATAAACGGATTCAGGAGATAAATCGCCCATGTTCCCTTGTCCTTTACCTTTTTTACCAATCAAGGCTTCGATCGAAATGGGTTGATATCCTAGGTAAAATTGAGCCATAAAGTCCATGCCTTGTTTTCCTTCCGGATTGATGAGGTACTGGGCAATCATCGTATCAAAAAGGGGTCCTTCAACCTCAACGCCGTAGCGCCGCAAAACCTGAAGATCGAATTTGGTATTGTGTCCTACTTTTTCAATGGCCGGATCCTTCATTAAATCGATAAAAACTTCCAATATAGCACGCGCTTCTTCCGGATTTTTTGGAACAGGAACATAAAACGCCTCCTTGGGATGAACCGCAAAGGACACGCCTACTAACGCATCATTCAAGGAGTCCGTACCGGTGGTTTCGGTATCAAAGCAAAGCACACGATGCTTGGATAAATGTAGCACAAGTTCCTTTCGTTCCCTTTCAGTAGCAATGAGATGGTAGGAGGGCGCTTCAGTTTCCAAGGATTTTAATGCAGCGATTGGAGATTCCGAAGGGGTTTCCGAAAAAGCCTCCGACGAAAATAAATCCAATTGAACAGAAGCGGTAGATTTCGCAGAGGATTGAATTTGCATTTCTTCCCCGAGCACTTTTAAGAGCAAGTTTCGAAATTCCAATTGCGTAAATACTTCTCGGATGGCTTCAGAATTTACAGGGCATATTTTAAGATGTTCTTCATCGAAAGGAACTTCAAGATCAACAAGGATGGTGGCCAACATTTTTGAAATGCGTCCTTGCGCTGCAAAAGCGATTACGTTTTCTTGTTGCTTGCCCTTTAGTTCATGCGCATGGGCAATGAGCGATTCAATGCTCCCGTATTTTGCGATCAGGGTTTTTGCTGTCTTTTCACCGATCCCAGGAATCCCCGGGATATTATCCGAAGCATCACCCCATAATCCCAATATATCAATTACTTGGTGGGGGGATTCAATTTCGAATTTATCACAAACCTCGTTCACGCCTAAAATTTCTGGAGGGTTTCCTCCACGTCCAGGCTTATAAATAAAAGTGTTCTCGCTGACAAGTTGCCCATAATCTTTGTCGGGCGTCATCATGTACGTAAGGAACCCTCGTTTTTCGGCTATTTTTGCTAAAGATCCAATGACGTCATCCGCTTCGTGTCCCGCTAATTCAATCATGGGGATATTGAAGGCCCGCACGATGTCTTTGATGGGACCTATCATGCTTCGAATATCCTCCGGCATTTCCTCGCGTTGGGCTTTGTACGCTTCAAACGCGACTTGACGGTGCTCGCTTCCGCCCGGCGGATCAAAGACTACAGCTAAATGGGTCGGTTTTTCGGTTTTTACTACGTCAATCAAGACATTCGTAAAGCCAAAGGCGGCGCTCGTGTTTTGTCCTTTCGAATTTACCCTTGGGTTTTTGGCAAAAGCAAAATATGCCCTGTAAATCAAAGCGTAGGCATCCAATAAAAAAAGTTTCTTGGGGGCGTCTTTGGTGAGCAAGCTATTGTGTTTTAGGAAACATGACAATTTCAGGTTAAAAGTAGGAATTTGTTTTGATTTTGCCCCAAAAAGCAC
>RFQF01000109.1 GCA_009925805.1 Flavobacteriia bacterium
AGAAAACAGCCGATGGCTCCAAAATAAATCGCACCGCCACTAAACTGCTGTCCTCCCCAATATTGATTAAACTGTCCTATTTGCTCGCTGAAGGTTGGGTCGTTAATGGCATCCATTGCTTCTTCATTGTTTGCAAGATATCCTCCTGACCCTCCTTTCGCATTTGGAATAAACAGCGATAAAGCCTCACCTGGCCCAAAATTATATTCCAAAATGTAGCTTCGATCCAATCCAGACTTGGCTTTTGCACCTTGTTCAGTTCCTTTTGGAACCACTGAAATATCCGAATCACCTCGCGTGGAATACTTTGCATATTCGTAGGTGGTCCATAAATTACTGGCGGAAGGAAGAATGGCCAAACCGGTTCCCAGCATTAAGGCTCCGATGGTCTTAGCTAAATCCTTGTGGTTTTTTTCGATGAATAAGCGTATCCCTTCGGCAATGGCAACCACCCCAAGCATTATGAATAAATAATAGCTAATCTGAAAGTGGTTAGCACTTAAATTAAGGGCGAGAAAAAACGAGAAAACAATACTTCCCCAAAGCCATTTTCCACGGGTAGCCATCAATAAGCCTCCAAGGGTGGGCGCCATGAAAGAGACTGCGTTTACTTTTGTGAGGTGTCCGGCACCCAAATACAAGATATTGAATGAGGCAAATCCAAATGCCAATGAGGCAATAATGGCGATCCAAGGTTTAATCCGCAGGCACATTCCCAGAATATAAAATCCGAGCATCGTGACGAACAAAATACCTACAGGAACCGGTAACCCTAGACGTAAGAACTCCCCTACCTTTGCTATCCAATTTCCTTCATGCTTAACACTTATTTGGTAAGCAGGCATTCCGCTGAACATTCCATTGGTCCATAAGGCTTCTTCCTGATGCATCACGCGGTAATCTGTTATTTCTTTGGCAGCGCCCTGGTATTGCTTAACGTCGGATTGAATTAATTGATTTCCCTCCCAAACAGGCGCAAAATATACCGCAGCAAAAAGTAAAAAGATACCTACGGCAATCAGGTGTGGTAGAATACTTTTAATATTGAATTTCATGACTTTCACAATTTATTGAGGATTCGCGTAACGCTCAACCTCAGATTTCGAAATAACATCCCCGCATAAAATTACCAAACGTTCTAATATATTCCTCAATTCTCGAATATTTCCTGTCCAATTCAATGAACTCAATAACTCCAGCGCCGGAGGTGCCAGTTGCTTGGTGGGTAATCCTTGCTCTTCACAAATCTGTTGTAGAAAATGAGCGCAGAGCGCAGGTATGTCTTCACGGCGTTCATTCAAAGGAGGAACAGCGATTAGAATTACCGCCAAACGATGGTACAAATCTTCTCGGAATTGACCTGCTAAAATGGCGTTTCGCAAGTTTTTATTGGTCGCTGCAATAACCCTACAATCCACCTTAATATCTTTTTCGCCTCCCACGCGTTGAATCACTTTTTCCTGCAACGCTCGAAGAACCTTCGCTTGCGCGTTGAGGGGCATATCTCCAATTTCATCCAAGAACAAGGTTCCTCCCGAAGCCAATTCAAACCTCCCTTTTTTCTCTTTTACAGCGCTTGTAAAAGCCCCTTTTTCATGACCAAATAATTCACTCTCCACCAATTCAGCAGGAATGGCGGCACAATTCACTTCAATGAAGGGACCTTTACTGCGGTTGGATTGGTCGTGTAAACTTCGAGCCACGAGTTCTTTTCCACTCCCGTTGGGACCGGTTATCAACACCCGTGCTTCTGACGAAGCTACTTTCTGCACCATGGACTGAACTTCTAAAATGGCAGGAGAGCTTCCGACCATGCTATTCCCAATGAATTTTTTAATACTCGTTTTTAAAGCTGCATTGGAACGCAATAACTGGCCTTTTTCGCGCACGTGCTGCATGGAAACCAAAATGCGATTCAAATTGAGTGGTTTTTCGATAAAATCATACGCCCCGAGCTTCAAGGCTTTGACCGCCATTTCAATCGTCCCGTGACCGGACATGACCATAGTATCGACCGAAACATGGTGCTCATGGAGTGCCTCTAACAACGCGATGCCGTCCATTTTGGGCATTTTGATATCGCAAAAAAGCACATCAAACGCGGATTTTTTCAGTAATTCCAGAGCGGCTAATCCGTCCTCCGCCTCTTCCACACTGTGTCCTTCCATCTCGAGGATGTCCCGAATTATTCTTCGAATTGCGCGGTCGTCATCGGTGATTAAAATTTTCATTATTTAGGCGGATTCATGGATACCTTGCTTTCCAGCATGGGTACAAATTTAAAAGTTCCAAAGGCTTCGTCAACAAATTCACCATCACTCAAACGGATAATCTTGAGCATTTTTTGTTCAGCACCTTCTCCCACGGGTATTATCATAATACCACCTACAGCGAGCTGATTTTTTAATTCACTGGGAATATTCGGAGCGCCGCATGTTACAATAATCCGATCAAAGGGCGCATAACTCGGCCAACCTAAAAACCCGTCACCGTAGCGCAATCGGGCATCATAACCAAGGTGTTTTAGAATTGCCCCTGCTTTCACATGCAATTCCTGATGCCTTTCAATGGAATACACTTTGGCGCCGAGCGCACATAAAATACTGGTTTGAAACCCCGAACCCGTGCCTATTTCTAGGATTTTCATTTTGGGTTTAACTTCCAATAATTGGGTTTGATAGGCTACAGTATAAGGATGAGAAATGGTTTGACCTGAACCAATTTGGAAGGCCGCATTGGTATACGCCAAATCGTCGAGGGCTAAATCCATAAAAAAATGACGGGGTACCGCATAAAACGCCTCAAGAATTTCGGGAATTTGGATACCCATTTGCCGCAGTTCGGAAATTAAAATCTTACGTTTCCCTTGATGTCGGTAGCTATCCTTTAGGTGATCCATGGTTCCCGCAAAGGTAGGTGATTAGGCAAGAGTTCTTTGGAATTCCTTACCTTTGTTTTGAACAAACGAGCGTTGAATGAGAATTCTGGTTACCGGAGGTGCGGGTTTTATCGGGTCGAATATTTGTGAAGAACTACTTCTTCGCAACCACGAGGTGGTTTGTCTGGACAATTTCATTACGGGACATAAAGAAAACCTTTCAGAATTTTTACCTAACCCCCATTTTTCCTTAATCGAAGGGGATATTCGCGATTATGAAACCTGTGCTGCAGCCATGCAAGCTATTGAAGGGGTCGTTCATTTAGCGGCGTTGGGTTCCGTACCTCGATCCATTCATGATCCGATTACCTCGAACAGCATTAATATCCAGGGATTTTTAAATATAATTCATGCAGCAAAAGAAGCCAACCTCCAACGCTTCGTATTTGCAGCGAGTTCATCCACTTACGGTGATTCCGAAGATTTACCCAAACGGGAGGAACGCATCGGAAAACCCCTGTCGCCCTATGCTGTTGGAAAATATGTGAATGAACTTTATGCCCATGTTTACCAACTCAACTACGGTTTTTCCTACATTGGGCTTCGATATTTCAACGTTTTTGGAAGGCGTCAAGACCCTAACGGAGCCTACGCAGCAGTAATTCCTAAATTTATACAACAGTTTTTACAAGGGGAAGCTCCGCAAATTAACGGTGACGGAAGCACCACACGAGATTTCACACACATCGATAATGTCGTGGAAGCCACCTTACAAGCTTTGTTTAACCAGAACCCTCAAGCGGAAAATCAAATTTACAACGTAGCGTACGGTGCAAGCACTTCCCTTAACGAGCTGGCCGAATTGATTAAAGCATCGATATTATTGCGCGAACCAGCACGAAGACTTCCCAACATCATTCATGGTCCGTTTCGTGCCGGGGACATCCCCCACTCGCGCGCTTCCATCGAAAAAATAGCGTCCAAATTGAGCTACACCCCTCGCGTGAGTGTGCGAGACGGAATTCAAAAGACGGTGGATTGGATGCTTGGATTACCCGGCTAATTCAATCCCCACCGGACAGTGGTCTGAACCCAAAATTTCATTGTAAATGGCAGCGGATTGAACCGATTTCATCAACGTATCGGAAATCAGAAAATAATCGATTCTCCATCCAATATTGTTTTGCCGGGCTCCTGCACGGTAACTCCACCAAGAATATTTGGATTCTCCGGGATGGAAATACCGAAAGGAATCAACAAATCCTTGGGAGGTATACGTGTCCATTCCGTCAATTTCCTCTTGCATATATCCGGCGGCTTTGTTATAATTTTCTTTCGGTCGAGCGAGATCGATGGGCTTGTGGGCGACATTGAAATCGCCGCAGACCACAACGGGTTTTTTGTTTTCCAATTTCTGCAAATAGCCTAAAAAATCGCGGTCCCATGTTTGACGATACGCTAAACGTGCGAGTTCACTACCCGAGTTGGGTACATAGACTGTTATCAAGAAAAAACCATCGAACTCGGCACAAATGACGCGTCCTTCCTGGTCGTGAATTTCCATTCCCATGTCATATGTCACTTGCAACGGTTTAATTTTCGTCACGATGGCGGTACCCGAATACCCTTTACGGTCGGCCTCATTGGCAAAGACCTCGTATTCCTTCAAATCGCGCAATGATTCCTTGACTTGATCCACGGTGGCTTTCGTTTCCTGAAGGCATAGGATATCAGGATTCAGTGCTCGCATGTCGGTTATAAAGGATTTCGAAACGATGGCGCGGATACCATTTACATTAAAAGAAATTAGGTTCATCATGCAGTAATTTAAGGGGTTAGTTAGCGTCAATTAAATCTCCTTTTCCATATTTATTCAAAAAAATCCCGGAAGGATGGCCTAAATACCGCACGTTGCCTATTCCTTCAATTTGGACAGAAAGCGGAATGTCCTGAACATAAAACCATTGATCTCGTGAAGAAACCGTAATTATTTTCAAAGCGTTGGTTACCGTTAACTTTCGGGCATCAAAGGCTCCATCGCCCATTAAATTTGCGCGAAAGGTTTGACAAACCCCTTGAACAACTAAGTTTCCCCAACCATGTGTATTTTCAGCTTTAATATCCAAGGCCTTGACATTTAAATCCATCGAACCACCGCCATCCCGGAAGGTCAAGGTAAGGTAATTCGTGGTTAAGGTGTCTTCATTGATGCATGTTTCCGTGCCTTGATAAAGAATGTTGATCAGGTTGGTAACATGTATCTCTACGGTTGGGACAGCGTATTTTCGGAGAAAATTGCATCGATTTCGATTTGACACCGTGACCAGGCCTTGGTCTTGTGTAACTTCCACCCATGCCAGTAAATTCTTACCTCCTTTGATGATGAGTTGATTGGTAGAATCTTGAATTAATACGAAATGTATATGTTCACGTAAATCTAAACGGTTGAAGGCCTCAAGAGGAAGTGTTCGTTCCGCGTAATCCCCGCTGAATTTTAAGCAACGACGATCTTCTGCTTTTTTGCAAGCCACGAGGTTTAAAAGCAGGACGGTCCAAATAAGTGGAAAGAGTAGTTTCATGGCTTGCGATAATTAAACGTATAACCGACGCCGTATTCCATGTAGTCCGCCTGGGCGAAATGGGTTTTTAAGGTAAGGTTAACCATGAGGCCGTTTTTGAAATAATATCGAGCACCAATCCGATGGTACACCGGGTCTTCTGGACTGTATTTATCTCGTAAATATACGCCCATGCCGAACACAAAATGGAAACGATCCAACGGGACTAAATAAGCCGCATAGGCTCCAATTTGGAGAATATCCCATTGCGATTTTTCAATGTAGGGTTGGTAATCAAGAATGGCTTGTTTGGAAATGATATCTAGATCCAGCTCTAACCCGGCTTTGTGGTTGAAGAACCGTTTTGAGGATAAATTCAAGGCATAAATGGCCGTTCTTTTCCCTCCGACAGCTAAAATGGGTAAGGTCGATTCCGAGATTAATGGAAAAATGTTTAAATTGGTAGGTGCTTTTAATGGCAATGCACATCATGCCATTTATTTTGGTGGACAGAGCCACATTCATCGGATTACTGAGTGCATTGTATGGATTTCCGTTGAATCCCAAACCAAGGCCTAATTTAAAATCCATCCGATAATTCCGATAAACAATCATGGGTAATTCGCTAAAACCGTAGGTTCCTATAAAATTTCCCAAAAGGGCTTGATTGCCTACTTGACCGTAAAACACCGTTGCGCCGAAGGTGGGAAAGCGGTAAGCCTGTTGATACGCCTTATGACTCCGTGTCCGGAATACCCAACTTAATTCTCCCGCCAAAGCCGCACTTCTCGGCATGTGGGCCATCACCCCCGTATGAGCCGCTAAAAAACCCAGTTTTTGTCGGTATTCCAACGCTTGTTCAAAATTTCTTTGCGCGAAACTATTATTGCATAGCATGAATATCGCTAAAAAAAGTGAGGTGCGCATCACAACAAAGTTAATAAAGCATTCCGTTGCTTGTCGCTAAAACAAAGTACTTTTGCACATGGACCATCGCTTATTAGCCTTTGAACGGCTGCTCAACATTATGGACGATTTGCGGGAAAAATGCCCCTGGGATCAAAAACAAACCTTTGAATCGCTTCGAAATCTTACCATCGAAGAAACCTACGAATTGGCAGATGCGATCACCAAAAATAACCTCCAGGAAATTAAAGGTGAACTGGGCGACCTCTTTCTTCACATGGTTTTTTATAGCAAGCTTGGCGAAGAAGTTGGGGCTTTCAATGTGAGTGATGTGTTGAATGGCATTTGCGAGAAATTAATCCACCGTCATCCCCATATTTATGGCAATGTTACCGTCCAAAACGAGGAAGAAGTTAAAGCCAATTGGGAAAAACTAAAATTGAAAGAAGGCAAAAAATCGGTACTGGAAGGTGTGCCTGCTTCCCTAC
>RFQF01000110.1 GCA_009925805.1 Flavobacteriia bacterium
CGGGGTGGGATTAAATCAATTCACGATTTCAGCGGATATTCCGAATTTCAACAACGAAGTGTACGATGAAATCAACAACAACCGAGTCGTGAAGTCGTTCAACATCACCGTAGATGGAATTGAGCCGGTGTTGCCCATGGATTTTGCTGTGGTCCCCAGAGACACCTTGGCCGTTTTTGCTTCCACCATTGATCCTTTAGCCGGAATGAATTCCTACCGATTCGAGCTGGACACCACGCATTTATTTAACAGTGGATTTCTGCGCTACGCAATAAAAAACGGAACGGGCGGGGTGAAGTCCGTAAATTGGAACGAATGGAAGCGCGTGTCTTCCAACCAAAACGATCCAGTCAACTTTACAGACAGTACTGTATACTATTGGCGTGTTGCCGTGAATGACGCCAACTTGAATTGGAGGAAAAGGTCTTTTCAATACATTCCTGGCAAAGAAGGATGGGGGCAGGATGATTTCTTTCAATTCACAGACAACTCCGTTACGGGAATTGCCATGAACACCGCCCAACTTCAGCGGCAATTTGTTCCTATTCAAAAAGGGATTTCCTGCCTCGTGAAAAGCGCCACCACAGCCCCTCAGATTTATGACAATGCGTGGTATTTGAATGGGGAACAACAGGAGTATGAGGTATGCAATATGACGCCTAAGCTGCATGTTGCGGTGATCGACAAAGGAACACTCATCCCATGGGAAACCCGGTACACCTATCCTAACGGCTTGGTGGTTAATCCAGCGCATAATTTTGGAAACGCGAACGATAATTCTGGCTGTAAACCCCGGGCCATGAAGTACTTTACTTTCCATCAAAACAGCGCGGCACAATTAGCTTCGTTCCAGAATTTAGTGCAAAACGTGTTGCAAAATGGGGATTATTTGCTCGTCTATTCGCCCATGACCACACGCTATGATTGGTGGAACACCTACGCACCGAGTTTGTACCAAACGTTTGCGAATCTTGGTTCCGATAGCATCGTTCCCGGGCGACCCAATAAACCCTTTATCTTTTTGACGCAGAAAGGAAATCCCACCTTTGTGGTGGAGAAATTTACCCAAGGGATAGAGGACCTATACATGGATACGGTCATTTTTGGTTCGCAATTAGTGGGGTACGAAACCACTCCGCTTATTGGTCCGGTGGACGATTGGCAATCACTGTTTTGGAAACGCGATCCCTTGGAGCCGGTTCCCGGTGACAGCACCCGAATGCGGGTTCAAGTGTACAATGCCGCCGGTAGTTTAGATCACGTCATCGATACGTTAATGACGCCCCACGATTCCATCATTCATTTGAATAACCTGATCAACGCATCGCAGTTTCCTTATGCGCGATTGAACGCGTTTTATGCGGATTCTGCGAACCAGACACCCGCGCAGTTGGACTTTTGGCATGTAGTGTTTGCTCCTCTTCCCGAGGCAGCTATTGATCCTTCAAGTGCTTTGTTTTGGAGCGGTCAAAACGATTCCATTCAAGAAGGGCAACCCTTGAAATTTGCGGTTAACATTCGGAATATTAGCGATTACGGAATGGACTCGTTGTTGGTGAGTTATAGTATAATTGATGCAAATCAAGTAGTACACCCGTTAACCTATCCACGACAAGGGCCTTTGCTGCCGGGTGCTTCGCTTTACGATACGATTACTGTACCTACGCTCAATTTCAAAGGAGAAAATTGGTTGAGGGTTGAGGTAAATCCCTACACCGATGCGAGTATGTTGCATACCGACCAACCGGAATTAACGCACATTAATAACATTCTTCAGGTGGCCTTTAATGTGGGTGGAGAAGACGTCAATCCTATTTTGGATGTAACCTTCAACGGAGAACATATTTTGAACAATGATTTGGTTTCTCCTACCAGTGAAATTTTAATTACGCTGAAAGACGACAATCCTTACCTTATCATGGACAGCGATAGCGATACCTCGTTATTTGCAATATACCTTACCGATCCTGACGGTGTAATGAAAAAAATTCCTTTTGTTGACGCACAAGGGACTACGGTCATGGATTGGATTCCTGCGAATGCCGGGAACAAGAAATTTAAAATTATATACCCAGCACTTTTTACAAAAGACGGAACCTATACGTTGTTGGTTCAGGGTCAAGACCGTTCGGGCAATTTGTCGGGGGACTATGAATACCAGATAAATTTCAAGGTTGTGCAAGCATCGAGCATTTCGGATATTATGAATTATCCGAATCCTTTCAGCACGAGCACGCGCTTTGTTTTCACCCTTACCGGGTCGGAAATTCCGGACCGAGTATTAATTCAAATCATGAACATCAGCGGAAAGGTGGTTCGTGAAATTACCGAGTCAGAGCTAGGCCAAATGCGTATCGGTCGAAACATCACGGAGTTCGCCTGGGATGGACGGGATGAATTTGGCGATTTGTTGGCGAATGGGGTTTATCTTTATCGGGTGCATGTCAGTGCTGCAGGCAAGGAAATCAAGCATTTGGAAACAGGAGCCGATAATTACTTCCACAAAGGTCTTGGAAAAATGTACATCATCCGTTAATAGGGATATTTACGGCTTTAGAAAAACTTACAGCTAAGAATAGCGGTGTCATCCCCGTACGGGAGTTCGCCTTTCCATTCGTCTAGCTTAGAAAAAAGAATACTATTCATGTCTTCCATTTTGAGACTTGAAAAGGACTGCACAATTTTTACAAGTTGTTCAATGCTGAACTGTTCTCCGGATGTATTTTCCAGTTCAACAACGCCGTCCGTATAAAGCACCAACGTACTTTTGGGTGGAACGACTAACTTACCTACCTTCAGCGTGGGGAGTTCATCTAAAATTCCAAGTCCCGTGCATCCTTCTGAAAGTGGGAGCACCGTTTTACCGATCAACAGGAGGGGGTGATTATGTCCTGCGTTGATGTACTTGAGTTTGCGCGTATATGCGTTGTAGTGCGCAATGAAAAAGGTGATGAACTTTTCTCCCTTGGCATTCGAAAGTACTTTTTTATTTAATTCCTCGATTAAAAAAGAGAGATCAAACCGTTGATACCGAAAAAGCGTTCTCAAGGTCGCTTGAAAATTAGCCATAAGTAAAGCGGCCGAAATTCCTTTACCCGAAACATCCGCAATACAAATAATATATTCATCATCTCCTAACGGAATAAAATCGTAGTAATCTCCCCCAATGACATCCCTTGCCACGTATTTGGCTGAAATATCCATCTTTCTATTGGAGGGCAGATGCGCTGGAAATAACAGTTTTTGCAGTTCCGAAGCAGTTTCCAAATCACGGTTAATGACCTCTTTCGCTCGTAGGGTTTCTGCTAACCGTTTATTTTCAATGGCAACGCATAGCATGTTCGCAAGTGTTCGTGCAAAATCGATGCGGTCGTGTCCCGACCCAGCGGCGTTTTGTTCTCTTGTGAGCAGCAAAAAAGCAACGGTTTTTCCGCCATGACTTACCGGGATGATGACTTCAAATTCCTGGATTAACGTCGAGTTGGATTCGGAAATATAGGTAAGTTCCTTAAATCGCTGCAGATGTTCGAGGCTTTCTTCAAGGTGTATTTTAACCTTTACACCTACTTTCAAGAATACTTTCCAATGGTTGTAATGCGCGATGAGCACGTATTTTCGAAAGTTCAATTGTTCCTGAATAACGAAACTGAAGGATTTTAGCAAGCCTCCAAGGCTCTCATTTTGGTTGATGGAGGTACTTATGGATAAAAGTGCATTGAGTTTGAGTTCCTGTAATTCGACTAGACGTTGCAGTTGGATTACGGCTTCTTCATTCATAGGTTCGCTTTAATCATGGAAGGCAATTGTTTCAAAGCGGCGATTTCTTTAAATTTCTCCCGTACCTCACCGCATGGACTTCCGAAATAGGTGGTATTACCTTCCAGGTTTTTACCGATGCCGCTCTGGGCCAGTACCACTGCGCCAGAACCAATTCGCACTCCGCTTGCACAACCTACCTGCCCCCATAAGGTGACTCCATCCTCAATGTCCACACAACCGGCGATACCAACTTGCGAAGCAAATAAACAGTTTTTTCCTACGCGGGTGTCGTGGCCAATTTGCACGAGATTGTCGATTTTTGTACCCGAACCAATAAAGGTAACATCGGTTACTCCCCGGTCGATGGTGCAATTTGCTCCGATTTCTACATGATCACCAATTTCTACATAACCGCAATTGAACATCGGGGAATACATGCCGTTGCTTTTTTTATAATAAAACGCGTTGTGACCAAGTACGGTATTTGAGCCAATAATCGAATGATTTCCGATGCGTGTATCGTCTAAAATGCAAGCTCCAGGAAAGATTTTTACTTGGTCACCCAGTTGAACATTGTTGCCGAAATATACTCCAGGATATTGTTTTGCGTATTCCGGGTTTTCCGAAACTTGCTCGCGAAGTGCATAAAAATGAGCACATATTTCATTGAAAAGAGTGAAGGGTTGCTCATGAATAATGAGTCCTTTACCTTCAGGGCAATCTACCTCCTTATCGATAATTACAACACTCGCTGAGGATTGAAGGGCTTTTTGGTAGTACTTAGGATGATCCACAAAGACGATGTCCCCGGAAACGACACGATGAATTTCATTGATGCCTGTAACAATTAGTTCAGGAACCCCGCGATAAGTACAACGAAAACGGGTGGATAGCTCTTCGAGTGAGAGCGCCGTGGTAAATCTCATAGCGATGTGTTTGTGTAAAAATAAACAGGTTAGCGGGATGAATGCATTGGAAAAGCAAGAGTTTTCAGCATTTTTTTGTTAGTTTGTGTATATTTTACCTGTAGGGGTTTGTGTTTTATCTTTTTAGGTTTATCTTTGCACTCCAATTTTTGCACTATGAAAAAAGAAATACACCCAGACGACTACCGATTGGTTGTTTTTAAAGATATGTCTAACGAATATGCGTTTTTATGCCCATCCTGTGCACCCACCAAGGAAACCATTACTTGGGAGGATGGAAACGACTATCCTTTGGTCAAGTTGGATATTTCCCACAAGTCGCACCCTTTTTTCACCGGAATTGCTCAGTTTGTGGATACGGCTGGTCGAATCGATAAGTTCAAAAACCGCTTTGGTCGTACCATGAAGTAATCCAGCTTAACAAGATATTGAAAACCACTCCATCCGGGTGGTTTTTTTGTTTTAGGAAAACTTGGCTGTAGCGCGATTCAAGCGGTCAATTAACGTGAGTCCCAAACCCTCTGGAGCAGGTTTTTCAATGTAGAGGGCTTTAAATCCTTTGGAATCCATTTCGATCAGCACACGGTACAGGTTGCGAGCAATTTCTTGCGGCATTCCACTGATGCTTAACACCATGCATTGTTGTGGTGGGAAACCTTCCGGGATTTTATGAAGAAAAATATACCCCGAGTCCAACTTTAGGGCTTCATTTTGCTGAAAATAATGCAACGGAGTATGAGGGGCATAATGGTACTTAACCATGCCGGGGGCTTGAGGGTTTGATGCCGCATTGTTTTTTAGTTCAGGGATGTATCCGAGGACTACCGATAGTTCGTCAAGCGTAATACTTCCCAGTCTGTATACCACGATTTTGTTGTTTTCCACCCCAACAATTGTCGACTCTAGACCGTATTCGCAAGGACCACCATCAAGTATCCAAGGAATTTTTCCCATAAGTTGCTCTAACACTTGGGGTGCGAGCGTCGGACTTACACCTCCGTATTGGTTGGCACTTGGAGCCGCAAGGGGAAAAGGAAGGGTTTCAAGCAAAGCTCGGAGCATAGGGTGGGCTGGAAAACGGATGGCTACACGGTCAGATCCCGCAGTAATGATTTCAGGAACGCGTTCACTTTTTGGAACCAGCAACGTAAGGGGTCCTGGACAGAATTTGCTGGATAGGAGGGCTAATTCATCGTGAAATTCCATGATAAAAGGTGCCGCATTTTCCCGGTCTAAACAATGTAAAATCAAGGGGTTATTGCTCGGTCTTCCTTTGATTTCGAATATTTTCGCTACAGCCGCTATATTCAAAGCGTTCGACGCCAAACCATACACTGTTTCTGTCGGAACGCCAATTACATGGCCCTTTTCCAAGGCCTCCTTCGCAATCCCTAAATCTTGTGTTAGTTGGGTTTTCACGCGTTAAAGATAAGGTCAAAATAGGAAAAGACTCGAATGTTGAAAACACGGGATGGAAATTTCACCGAGGCGCATTGCTAATTCGGTAAGAGTATGTATTTTTGTTTAAAATCATTCTAAATAAGTGAAAGTAATCATCGCTGATAGCAACGAACTACTCCGAGCAGGGTTAATCGCCACGCTTCAAAAGCATGATCGGGTAAACCAACTCATTGAGGCGAGGTGGAATTATGAGTTACATTAAAAAAGATTGTAGCCTCGTGGAGATTTCGGATGCTGTAAATGAAACCGCATCGGGCAATAAGTTCTTTTGTGGAAAGATTTTGGAAACCATCAATAAAGCCAATTTGAACCCCGACGATATAGATGCAGGGGTCCTTACATGTGATCCACTCGTCATGACCGATCGAGAGAACGAGATTATTGTGCTGATTTCAGAAGGATACACCAACGACCAGATTGCGGATCAATTGTTCCTAAGTAAACATACGGTGAATACCCATAGAAAGAATATTCTGTACAAGCTTGGGGTTAAAAATACGGCAGGCATCGTTATGTACGCGGTAAAAACGCAACTCATTTCTCCCAACAAGTTTCTCTTCGCTGCTAATTAAAGCGGCAGATAAATTTCAGGTTGACGCGTCGCTGGGTAAGGTAGTTCGGAATGCAATAGTATTTCCCCTCTACGTCTTGGATCCATTGCT
>RFQF01000012.1 GCA_009925805.1 Flavobacteriia bacterium
CCTTTAACCTTAGCGGTATCGAAACAACTCATGCCGGTCTATGACAAACCCATGATTTATTACCCTTTGGGTACCTTAATGAGTGCCGGGATTCGCGAGATTTTAATCATTTCTACCCCCCATGATTTACCTCATTTTGAAAAGCTCTTAGGAGATGGCACTCGGCTAGGTTGCAGGTTTGAATATGCTGTTCAGGAGGTACCGAACGGTTTAGCCCAGGCCTTTGTTATTGGTGCATCGTTTATTGGAAGGGAAAAAGTGGCGTTGATCTTGGGTGACAACATTTTCTATGGAAACGGCCTAGATGCCATGTTGAGCAATTACAGCGATCCCGAGGGGGGCGTGGTGTTTGCCTACCATGTGAGCGATCCCGAACGTTACGGCGTGGTGGAATTCGATGAAAACAATCAAGCGGTATCCATCGAAGAAAAACCTACATCGCCAAAATCGAATTATGCGGTTCCCGGGTTGTATTTTTACGATAATTCGGTTGTTGATATTGCGAAAAAGTTAAAACCTTCTGCCCGGGGCGAATACGAAATTACAGATGTTAATGCTGCTTACTTGAACCGAGGATGCCTGAACGTCGCGATTTTAGATCGGGGAACAGCTTGGTTAGATACGGGAACTTTTAGCTCCTTAATGCAAGCGGGTCAATTCGTTCAAGTAATCGAAGAACGGCAGGGCCTTAAAATTGGTTGTATTGAAGAAATAGCCTACCGAAAAGGATTTATTACCAAGTCGGAACTCGTTCAGCTTTCCGAACCCTTAATTAAAAGCGGATACGGCGCTTATCTTTTGAATTTAGCAAACCAAAAATGAAAGCATTCGAAAGCCGTTTGGTCGCCATTGAAACCTACTTGAAAGGGCACCCGTACCCCCAAGAACCGGCGCATCTTTACGACCCGATACGCTATTTCATGGCCCTGGGAGGTAAACGCATCCGTCCTCTTTTTACGGTATTGTGTGCCGAATTATTCCGTCAACCCATAGCCGCTAGCCTGCCCGCAGCCGCTGCAATCGAAATGTTTCACAATTTCACGCTCATCCATGACGACATCATGGACCAAGCCCCCAAACGAAGAAATTTACCGACGGTGCATGAACAATGGAATTCCAATATCGCGATTCTTTCTGGAGATGCTCTGATGATCCATGCTTTCAAGGAATTGGAGGCTTATGATGCAATAAAATACCAGCGCTTGAGCTCTTTGTTAAATAAAACAGCCATCGAAGTTTGTATCGGACAGCAAATGGATATGGATTTTGAACAATTGTCTACGGTTTCGCAAGAGGATTACCTGTCCATGATTCGATTGAAAACATCGGTCTTATTGGGTTGTGCCTGCGCTTTTGGAGGAATTATAGGAGACGCTACCGAACAGCAAATCAATACTTTATATGGATTTGGTGAACAATTGGGTATTGCGTTTCAAATACAAGACGACCTCTTAGATACCTTTGGAACCGAAGATGCAGTAGGAAAACAAATAGGCGGTGACATCCTTTGCGATAAAAAAACATTGTTGTACATAGCATTTCATGAAAGGGCCGATAAACGCGAAAAGGCGTTATTTGAACAATATCGTGGAATGACAGGGGAAGAAAAGATCGCGGGAATTAAGCAGTTATATTGGGATGCTAACGTGCTTGACCACTGCAAATCCATCCAAGAAGTCCATTGGAAAAACACCCTAGGCTACCTGGATGAAATGCGCACTGTATCGGATTGCGGATTATTCCAGGAACTTTTGCAATTCATCGTTCATCGAAATTATTAAATCCGAAAATAATTCTTTGAGATTTTTCTTATATTTGGAGTCCATAAATTTAACTTTAAATTAATCTATCATGAAAAAAATTTACTTGAGCGTTCTGGGTATCACGCTTTTCGGTGGTTTTGCGGTGGCTCAAAAATTCACTGCGCCCGCGTTAAGCAATTCAAAATTCAGCCATACGGATTTTGGCGTTAAACAAGAAGTTGAAAACGAGGTGAAGGGTATTGTGTTATGGCAAAACGATTTCTCGAATCCCGCGAATTGGACGACTTCCAATGATCCTGCGGGTACCCCCGCACAATATTGACTTAACCTCAGCTCCCCAAGTGCTGTTAAAATTTCAGCAATCCCACCGAAGGTATCAAGAAAACACCTACGTGGTGTATTCTACCAACGGAGGAGCGACATGGCAAGAAATGGAGGTAAATGCCACCATGAGTGTTAACACGAATACAACCAATCCTCAAACACTTCAGGTAAACTTATCCAATCAAATTGGAGGTCATGATAGCGTGCGTATCGGCTTTAAATACACCGGAAATTATGACTGGTTTTGGGCTGTGGATGATGTAAAATTAATGACACCTGACGCCCATGATGTAGCTGTTTCAAGTGTCTATTGGGGTTCTACCGGTGCTTGGGGCGCTCGTTTACCGTATTATCAAATACCTACAGCGCAAGTAACGCAACTTGATTTTTCAGGAATTATCGCGAACCTTGGTTACATGAATCAAAACGCTACATTCCATGCGACTGCGGGTGCCTACAATGGTACATCACCTGCCACACCCATCCCTGCTTTCTCCAGCGATACAGCGAATTGTACAGCAGGATTTACGCCAGCTGCCGTGAATGCAACAATCAACGTATCCGTAAATGTTCAAATTGACAGTACGGATGCTAATCCTGCGGATAATACTGTGGCGAACGCTGCAACGATTGCGGTAAATCCTTCAATTTACGCTCGCGACAAGAACACCATCTCCGGGGGTTCCTACAACCAAGGCCAAGGCTTCGAAGTAGGGAATATTTTTGATATCTACGCGGCAGCTAACTTAAGTGCGATTGATGTGTTCATTAGCGGATCAGCCGTTGCAGGAGCTTCTATTTATTCAAAATTGTATTCCATCGATGCTCAGGGTAATTTTGTCTATGTCGATGAATCCAATCCTTACACCCTTACGTCCAGCGACCTCAATGCGTTGATCACGTTACCCCTCTCTGGAGGTGCTTCTCCGCTAACCGCCAATCAGCCTTACTTAGTAGTGGTTGGATCCTTAGGAGATGCAGGTGCCACCAACGATTTAGTGGTTGGAACCTCAGGTGTGTCAGAAGCTCAAACTTCCTATTACCTTGACCTTACCAACACCACTTGGTACTACACCACGGGAACACCTATGGTTCGCATGAATTTTTCTAATGCATCCTTGGATGAAACTTCCCTGGCTCCATCCTTCGACATCGCTCCTAATCCGGCTTCAGGGGTTACGACCATTTCCCTCGGTAATACTTCATCGGATGCTACCTTGACCATCCTTGATGTTACGGGTAAAGAAGTATTGCATCAGGCTATTTCCTCATGGAATGGGGCAAAATCGCACGAAATCAACACGGCCAATTTTGGAAACGGTGTGTACTTTGTGAATGTTGCTGCCAACGGAATCATGCGCACTAAGAAATTAGTGGTTCGCAACTAAAAAACGATCAATTATGGAAAGAGGCTTTCGGGCCTCTTTTTTTTTAGGGTAAAATTTCAGTAAAGTTGAATGCCGTATGCTTCCAGCGGGCAACTGTCCCTGGTCGAAGCAATTGAATGGTGCACATTCCGGAAGCGTCAGCAGCCTCAAGTTCTTCATAAATATCCGACAAAAACAAAACACGGCTTGGAGCACAGGACAAAGATTCCGCTATATTCAAATACGTATGCATCTCTCGTTTGGGGCCGGTATTGGTATCAAAATAGGCTGTAAAATACGTGCTTACGTCTCCATACAAGGAATGGCGAAATAGCAACTGTTGGGCAGTAACGGAACCGCTTGAAAAAACGGCAAGGCTAATGTTGTGCTTTCTCCAACGTTCTAAAGCTTCAGGCACATCGGGATAAACATGGCCTTTTAACATTCCGCTGGTATATCCGCTTTTCCAAAGTACTCCTTGCAAGGTTTTGAGGGGGGTGATTTTCCGATCCTCTAAAGCCCATGCTTTTATTCTTGCTATCAATTCGTGGCGGTTAGGTCCTTTTCACCCGTTTCTTCTTGAATCCATTGACGCGCCTTGATTAATCCATCTTCCACTTCCGGTGAACCCGCTTGTTCTAAGGTAGCCAGGTGATCGATAAAATATGGAAAAAGTACTTGGTAAACAAACGATACATCCGTAGTCGTTCCTTCGATATCGGTTACAATCCAGTGAATATCGTTGAATTGCGCCACGTTAGAGGTATTTTTTTTCAATACCAGAATGGGTGTATTCGGGAACCCAACCGCTGGAATCCATGAAAACACGTATGGCCTTGACCGAAGGATTGGTGGCTCCAGCATCAAACCAATGTTTCGTCCCTGCGGGTACACTGATCAAATCCCCTTGCTCGCAAAGCACATTAAATACAGGAGCACCGTCTAAATGAAACCAAAAATATCCCTGGCCTTCCACAAAAAAACGAATCTCGTCTTCTGAATGGGTATGTTCTGCTAAAAACTTGGTCCGAATTGCCTCATAATTTTCGGTGTGTGCATGGATGGATATCACATCGGCCGTTTTATAGCCTCCTTGTTGCATAAAGGGGGTGAGGTCTTTAGCATAGGCGGCAAGGATTTCCTCCTGAGAAGCATCGGGAGCGAAAACCTCTGTACAGCTCCATTGATCAAAAAACACCCCATAGTTCGTTAAGAACGTTCGTATATCCGAAGCGGTAGAAATCACCCGACCTTCATCAGGTATGGTTAACATGGCCATTTAGTTACGGTTTATTAAAAAATGTACTTTACACAAATAGGCAAAAGCCTCTGCACTTCGCTTGGCTTCAAACAACGTAGCGCCCCACGTATAATACCCATGATTTTCAATGGAAAACAAGCCATACTTCAAGGCTTCTTTGCGGAGGATTAATTGCGACAAAATGTCGTTCATGTCCTGACTGTTGGGAATAATAGGAATCCGAACTTCTTCCTCGTGACTTAGTACTCCGACGAAGGCTTTTTGCAATTCATACCCTTGAAAACATACCTCGGGCATGCGTTGTGAGGCCAAGACGGAATAGAGTTCGTGGGAATGCAAAATTACCTGTGTTTTCGGAAAATGCTCATACAGAAATCGATGGATTGCGGTTTCTGCGGAAGGAATGAGGTGTTGAAAAGGCGGCAAAGGATTGCCTAGGGAATCGATGGGGATAAAATCATCAGGCAGGATTGATGCTTTATCTATTCCCGACCGGCTCACCCATATGTTTTCATGGGAGTCCTTGCAGGAGTAATTGGTGGAAGTAGCTGGACTATGCCCTTGCGCATGCATGGCGCGAACGCATTGAACCAATTCCTGTATTTGAATATTATCGGACAAGGATTTCAACCTGAATGAACCGCACGTATTAAGCTAGCGCAGCTTTAACCAATGCAGCGATTACTTTACCATCAGCTTTTCCCGAGAGCTTTGCACTCAAATGGCCCATAAGTTTCCCCATATCTTTTTGACCTTGGATATTCAAATCCGCCATCGCCTGGGAAATTTCTTGTTGGATTTCCGCTTCGCTCAACTGCTTCGGCAGAAACTCTTCAATGACCTTAGCTTGTTGCATTTCTTCCGCAGCTAAGTCTTCCCTACCTTGCGTTTGATACAATTCGTACGTTTCGATGCGCTGTTTATATAACTTAAGACAAATTTTAATGGCTGTATCATCGCTAACCTCTGATCCCCCACCGGACGTGGCCTCCAACAACAATTTCGACTTAATATCGCGCAATGCTGATAAGCGGTCTTTATCTTTGGCAAGCATTGCCTGCTTGATTTGGTCGTTAATGATGGCTGAAATACTCATATTAATCTACGTTATCGTGTAAAAAAGAATTGTTTCCCAAGTTTGTTTCTCCGTTGCCGTTATCGGAAAGACCAAATCGGCTTATCTTCTGTTCCTCGGAAGGTTTTTCCTCGCGAATTTCAATGTTTCGACGCAGGTAAGCGGGTTGGGTTTCGTATTCCGAAAGATTTTCTGAATTCTGAATTTTGGCGGTAATTTCCTGAATTTTCGCAACGCGCTCATCGTTTCTTCGCTGAACCTCCTCAGGAGAAAGCAACGGTTGCGTGCGGGTCGGGGTATTTTCGATCAAATCATCCTGAAGCATGTGACGGATTACCTCCGGTTCCTCGGAAACCGGGGTTGCATCCGAAATTTGTGTAGTGCCTACATTCCCAATAGTATGTTCGTTCGGTGTTTCTGTAAAATCGAAGGTGGGATTTGAGGTAGGCTGCACATCCCAAACGATATTGGTCGATTCGCTTTCATTGGTTGTGTTGTTGGCTTCTAACTCATCGAATAACCCCACGCGCACCGATTGAACCGACGTTTTATCCTCGGTTGCACTCCAATCCGACTTAATTTCCTCTACTGGATTTTGGTGATTCTCTTGAAATGCACTCGTAGTGTTGTTCGTTTCATTACTCCAAGGATTGGAATCATCCTTTTTCTCAGGGCTTTCGCTTTTAGTCCACCCCTCATTCATTGGAGGTTGTTGAGGAGTCTCTGCCTCGGTGGTTGTTTCATTCGACTCGGATTTCAAAAAGGGTTCATCCCAAATTTTAGCTTCGGTCGTTTCAAACGGTGAGGTCAAAGGAGCCGTAATTTCCTTTTTAACTTCATCGGTTAAATTCATCACTTTACGTTCTGGCAGGGAAACCGAACCCTGGTTATTACTGGAAGAAAAGCCGGTAGCTACTAAGGTTACGGAGATGTTCTCCCCTAAGTTCGAATCGTATCCGTAGCCCCAAATCACTTCGGCGTCGTCGCCCGCGGCATCTTGAATAAAATCGGTTATTTCCATGATTTCATCCATCAAAATCTCCTTGTCGCCGTAGGTGATATTGAGCAATACAAAAGAGGCTCCATGAATATCGTGGTCGTTGAGCAACGGGGAATTCATGGCTCCTTTTACCGCTTCCAAAGCACGATTTTCACCACTCGCAATTGCGCTACCCATGAGTGCTCTTCCCGAATTTCGAAGCACGGTATTTACATCGTTAAAATCTACATTGATTAACCCGGTTTCGGCAATCACCTCAGCAATACCCTTAGCTGCAACCGTAAGAATATTATCCGCTTTTTGGAAGGCCTCGCTCAACGAAAGGCTTTTACCAATGGTTCTCAGTTTATCATTGCTAATTACCAACAAGGTATCTACATTGAGCCGTAGTTTTTCTAATCCTTCTTCCGCCTGCATTTTGCGTTTTTTACCTTCAAAATCAAAGGGTATGGTGACAATCCCTACGGTAAGAATGCCCATTTCTTTTGAAATTTGGGCAATAACAGGAGCTGCCCCGGTACCGGTTCCTCCGCCCATACCTGCGGTAACAAACACCATTTTGGTATTTACGGAAAGCAATTCGCGCAATTCTTCAATGTTCTCAAAAGCCGCATTCATCCCAACTTCAGGAAGCATTCCCGCCCCACGTCCTTCCGTCAGGGTTTTACCCAACTGAATTTTACAAGGTACAGGTGAAATATCTAAGGCTTGACGATCGGTATTGCAGACCACGAAATCTACGCCTTTGATTCCTTGATTATACATATAATTTACGGCATTGCTACCTCCTCCCCCAACACCAATTACTTTAATTATCTCATTCATTGTACTCGTTTATTAGTCATTTATAAATTATTTCGATTCTTTACTCGTCGTCTTTGGTAAAGAAATTATCGATCATCTTCCATGTTTCTTTGGACATCACTTTCGCGAAAAAGGAGCCTTTTTTACGCACATCCCCGTGGTTAATCACATCACTAGTATTGGAAACAACATTCGCGTTGGCGCCCAATTCTTCATGTTCAAACCCCTTCAACACCAAACCGATTCCGGTGGAATAGATAGGGCAATCAATTCCTTCTATTTTATTGGTATTGGCTAAATGCATCGTAGGGTATCCAATGCGGGTGGTCATTCCCGTTTTAAACTCAAACAATTGCGGTAAATGTTTGAGCTGAGCTCCTCCACCGGTTACCACAATACCTCCAATAATTTTATGCTCAACACCGGAATTCCGAATTTCCACTTGAACCAGCTCAACGATTTCTTCCATGCGTGCTTGAATGATTCCAGCCAGGGTGGTGAGACTAATCTCTTTGGAAGTATTTCCGTTAACTCCTGGAATGCACACAATTTCATTTCCTTTGCTTTCGCTCACCAAAGCGCTTCCATGCTTCACTTTGAGGGTCTCTGCATAACGTGGAATGATCTTGCAACCGTTTCGTATGTCTTCCGTGATTACATTACCACCGAACGGAATAACCGCGGTATGACGAATTAGCCCATCATAGAAAATGGCCACATCGGTAGTCCCGCCCCCGATATCCACCAAAACCACTCCGGCTTCTTTTTCTTCATCGTTCAATACTGCTTGGGCGGAGGCAATGGGTTCCAAGATAATTTCATTAATGCTCAGTCCTGAGCGCTCTACACATGTTCTGATGTTGGTTACGTTCGAGACGTGCCCTGTAATTATGTGGAAATTAGCTTCCAAACGAATTCCGGCCATTCCTCGAGGATCCTTGATTCCTTGCTCGTTATCTACGATATATTCTTGAGGAAGCACGGTCACAATTTCCTCGCCGGGAGTCATCACCAAGGAGTACATGTCGTCGATTAACGCATCGATGTCTTTTTGTGAAATTTCACCTTGGGGATTTTTTCGTACATGAATTCCTCTTGTTTGTACGCTTTTAATGTGCTGTCCCGCAATTCCTACATTCACATTATTAATTTTCAAATTCCCTTGAACACGTTCTTGGGCGAGCGCAACCGACTGGGTAATGGATTGAATGGTCTTTTCAATATTGGAAACCACTCCACGCAAAACCCCAATGGATTCTGTTTTGCCCATGGAAATGATCTCTATTTTTCCGAATTCATTCTTTACCCCCACAAAACAAGCAATTTTGGTGGTTCCAATATCCAAGCCTACAACAACCCGAGGTTTCTTCTTATTCTGGGGAGTTGTCCCGCCGTTTACAAACGATTTGTCCGTCATATTTCACATTTATTTCCGAATACTTTTTCCAACCCTTGTAAGGAATTCCTTCCTCGTAAAAAATCCTTAACCGCTTGAATTTATCTTCCACTTGGCTGTCGGAATAGGCCGAACCAAAAACAATTCTTTGATCTCCCACCAATGGAATCAGCACAAAGGAACCGTCCTTCTCCAAATACACCTGACCAATTAATGGATTGAATAACGGGTCATTGCAAACATAATTTGAAATACGATAGCAATCGTCGATTTTTCTAATATTTTTCAAAGAGTCGTTGTTAATAAAATCGGACACCTTGATTCTTGACAAAGGCTCGTTAAAAGCTCCAGAAATCACCAATACGTGGGCGGTATGCAGGTTGTTCACGGCAATTGTTTGCCCATCGCTATCCAAATAGACCGAAGAACCATTTTCTGCAAATAGCCTAGCGATTGGTTTGCGCAACCACACTTCAATGAACCACATTCCCCCTAAGTTTTTATAAACCCGCACCATTTTTACCTCCTCCATTTGCTGAACACGTCGCTCAACCATGAGCAGATTTAACTGTTCAAAGTGTGCATCGGGTTGGTAAATTTTACCCTCGATTAGCCGTTCTTTAAGTTCATGTTCATTCAACAAGGCCTCGGCTCCATCCACATGTACCAGAATGTTTGGGTGTCCAACCGTACGATGCGCTTCTTTGCGAATAGCACTGATTAGCCCCAAGACCACCAATGCTGTAAGCAGCGAACCCGCTAACCAAGTATACCATTTAACGTTTTTCATTCGTTTTCATTAGCGATTAAAAGTTCCTTTACTGCTGGCACCAATCGATCAATATCGCCCGCACCAAGGGTCAGTAAAACCCCTTGATTAAAATCTCTGAGCAGAGGCATTAATGCTGCCGGAGTCACACATTGCTTTTTTTCCATCCTGATTTTGGAGAGCAACCAAGGGCTATCGATTCCGGAGATAGGCAATTCCCGCGCTGGGTAGATAGGAAGTAAAAATAATTGATCCAAACCTGCTAAAGCCTCAGCAAACCCTTGGGCGAAATCTTTGGTTCGTGAAAACAAGTGGGGCTGAAATACCCCTGCAATGGGAAGGTTTGGAAACATCGCTTTTACTGATTCAATCAATCGACTTATTTCTGTAGGATGATGTGCATAATCATCGATGAACACTAAGTTATCGGATTGATAAACCATTTCAAACCTTCGTTTAATCCCTTGAAACCGTGAAAAATGGGGGATAATGGACGGCAATTCAAGCCCTAATTCAGCGCAAAGAGCTAAGGCCGCCACCGCATTTTCTGCATTGTGTTGACCATGAATTCCGATATGAATGTCGTTAAAAACTCCCTTGGGCGTTTTCAGGGTAAAGGATATTCCTTGCGCCCCTTCCACTAAATTAATCCCCACATAATCCGCCGTAGTAGACTCCAAGGCATAGCTTACTTTCTTGCATAACCCAGGTAATGCAATACCCTCTCGAACCACGAGCACCCCTCTCGGATCAATTTTCATTGCATACTGGCGAAATCCCTCGTGAAACTTATCAGCTGTTTCATAAATATCCAAGTGGTCTGGGTCCACGGAAGTAACTATTCCAGCAAAGGGTGCTAGAAATAAGAACGATCGATCAAACTCATCGGCTTCCATCACCGTAAATTCGGCCTTATCGGAAAAAAGATAATTGCTATCAAAATTGGTAGCGATGGCCCCTAAAAACGCATTGCACTTGTGGGGAGTTTCACTCAGCAGGAACGCCAGCATCGCTGACGTAGTAGATTTCCCATGGGTTCCTGCAACTCCGATTGATTTTTCAAAACGTGTAACCATACCCAGGGTTTCTGCGCGCTTTACCAAGGAAAAGGCCCGCTTATGGAATTCCAGCATTAACGTTGCGTTCTTTGGAATGGCCGGGGTATAAACAACGAGGCAATTTTCCGGTGTTAAGGCTTCAAAAGCTTCGTTCCATTGGTCATCATAAACCACCAATGCCCCTTCTTGCGTTAGTTTTTCCGTAATCCCTGAAGGCGTTTTATCGTAACCCATCACCGATCTTCCCTTGACTAAAAAGTAACGCGCCATAGCCGACATTCCGATACCTCCGATCCCTAAAAAAAACACGTAAGGAGTATTCAGTTTATTCATTGGAAACCATTTTTTGACAAATATCCACAATGTGGTTGGTTGCATTCGGTAATGCGAAGCTATGCAACGCCAAGGACATGCGCTCCGCCGTGGCTGTATCCTCCAACAATCGAAGGATGTTTGGCCATAAGCCTGTCGGGGCCTCAGCGTCAGGTACCAACCAAGCGGCCCCTTGATTAGAAAGCGCCAAGGCATTTTTGGTTTGGTGATCCTCGGAAACATTGGGAGACGGCACAAGGATTATGGGTTTCGCAACCAAAGCAAGTTCAGAAATGGAAGTTGCTCCTGCCCGAGAAATTATAATATCCGCAGCAGCATAGGCAAATTCCATGCGTTCAATGAAGGGAAAGAGATGCACATTTTTAGGAAGCGTTCGGTTGTTTAATTCCTCGAAGTGGGCCTTTCCGCATTGCCAAAGAACTTGAACCTTTTCCATGGTTTCAATTTCCTGCAACGCATTTAGGATGGCCTGATTCATTGTCTTTGCTCCCAGGGAACCTCCCATCACAAAAACGGTTTTACATGACGCATTCAAACCGTAAAAAGCAAGCGCCTCAGCACGTTGATGTTGTACCTCTACGAGTTCTTGTCTCACGGGATTTCCCGTTTTTATTAGGTTGGATTTCGGAAAAAACTGCTCCATTCCTTCGTAGGCAACACAGATAGCTTTTGCTTTTTTAGCAAGTAATAGATTCGTTTTACCGGGGAATGAATTCTGTTCTTGAATTAACGTAGGCAGGTTCATCCATTGGGCCATTTTAAGGGTTGGACCGCTAGCATATCCTCCAACCCCAATCACCAACTGAGGTTTAAATTGGGAGAGAATCGACCTAACACCTGACATGCTCTTCCATAACTTTATTGGGAGCGTTAAATTCTTAAGGGGTGATTTTCGATTAAATCCAGAGATCGTAAGGCCTTTAATTTCAAACCCTGCCTGGGGGACTTTCTCCATTTCCATGCGACCATTTGCCCCAATGAACAAGATGTTGCATGAAGGAAAGCGATGCTGAATAGCCTTTGCAATCGCGATAGCGGGAAAAATGTGACCTCCTGTGCCTCCGCCGGATATAATGATGCGTTCTAAGTTCATATTTCTTGAGTTTCAGCAGATAGTGCTTTGGCCTGTTTAACGGCAAAAGATTGAATAATCCCGATTGAAACGCAGGCCATAATTAATGCCGAACCGCCCATGGCGAGAAAGGGCATGTTTTGACCCGTTACCGGAAAAGTACCTGTGCATACGAGCATGTTAATGCTTGCTTGCGCCAACAAATGAAGTCCAATCGCCAAGCAAACATAGGTTTCAAAGAGGTTTTCCGATTTTAGTCCAATGCGAATAATTCGAAAAAGCAGTATCATATAAAGAAAGGACAAAATTACCGCGGAAACAAAACCAAATTCCTCTACGAAACTGGCATAATAAAAATCCGCATAAGCCTCTGGAAGGTATTCTTTTAGCTTGCCGTCTCCCACGCCTAATCCTACCCATGAGCCAGCATGAATGGCCCGTCGCGCGTCCAGAGCCTGGGCATTTTCCACCACATTTTGCTCCGTAGAAGCGCTGTTGGTAATCCTGTTTTTCCACGTTTCAAACCGAGGAAGAAGATTTGCTTGAGGAATCGCGGTATGAATGGCAATAACTACCAAGAGCAACAATACCCCGACACCGCCCATAGTCAACAGTTTGGACATAGGGACTCTACCAATGAACAAAACGGCCATGGATAATGCGAACACCAGGAGTGACGTAGAAAGGTTATCTTTGAAAATCAATCCACAAATGACAACAATAGGAATCATTAACGGCAGAATTCCTTCTTTCCAGTCGTTCAATTTGTCCTTTTTACGCACCAACAAACGGGACAAATAAAGGAACAGTGCCAATTTCGCAAAGTCGGAAGACTGGAAGGTAAGACCAATAACGGGAATGGACACCCACCTTCCGGCGCCGTTAACTTCCTTACCAAAAAAGAAGGTAAAGATTAATAAAGCAACGGCGAAATAATAAGCAAACTTGGCGATTTGCGAAAAATACTTGGCATCCATTTTATGCAAAAAATAAATGCATGAAAAACCCATCACCACATAGATCATGTGTTTAAACAAATAATGAAAAGGGCTGCTTCCCTCCATTTTCACAAGAATTGGAACGAAGCTGTATACGGTAACAATGGATAGCGCCAAAAACAACAACGTAATTATCCAAATGACCAAATCCCCTTTCAAATAAGTAATGAGCAGTTTTTTCATGATCGGTTAGTAATGGAAGGAGGAAGTAAATTCATGAATCAATGCTGCGCCTTCCGTTCCTTTTGCGGTAAACAAAACGATTCCTTGACTTTTAACCATTTTGGGCAGCAAAAAGACTTCGAAGCAAGAGGATATAGTTTGTGCATCCCCAAAAAGTGCAGGAACCGTCTCCTTCGAGGAAACAAGGAAAAGCTTGCCTACGTTCGGGAAATGGTGGACCTTGCCTGAGCACAAAGAATGAAAGGCCTCTTCGGTAGTCACCCAATAAACTGGAAAGGGCATGGATTCCATCGTGGGAATCAACTTTTCCAAACTTGGATTCAGCCATGTGAACACCTCAAATCCTGTAAATTTACCCCAAGATTGGATTTCCCAACCCTGATTTTGCTGATGCAACGCCTCTTGACGTGCACGGAGCAATTCCGACTTCTGGGTAATAACGCTCTTTTTCATACTATAAATTACGAACGGCTTTTTTGAATTGTACCCCTCGGTCTTCGTAATTGCTGAATAAATCAAAACTCGCGCATGCGGGAGATAAGAGAACCGTGGAATCCGTTCCCGCAAGACGATACGCCTCACGTACAGCATCTTTGGCGTTATTGGTTTCTACTATTTCTGCAACATAGGAAGAGAAGGTTTCTTTGATTTTCGCATTATCCACCCCTAAGCAAACGATGGCTTTAACCTTGGATTTAACCAATTCCAATAATTCGTTGTAATCGTTTCCTTTATCCACACCACCAACGATCCAAACCGTTGGTTTACTCATGCTTTCCAAAGCATACCAAGCAGCGTTGATGTTGGTAGCTTTTGAATCATTAATAAATTCTACTCCGTGGACTTTTGCGACAAATTCCAATCGATGTTCGACACTTTCGAAATCGGTCAAACTTTCCCGAACCAATTCCGGTCGGATTTCTACTAATCGTGCTGCGATACCTGCGGCTAATGCATTCTGCGCATTGTGTTTTCCCTTTAGGGCGAGTTCATGAATTGACATAGTTGTTGTTGTTTTTATATTGATAATTAAGGTTTCATTGGTGACATACCCTCCAAAACCGAGGGGTTTGGAAAGCGAAAAAGGAGCTTGGACAGCGTTTGTGGACGTGTTTTCTAGTGCATTAACCACCGCAACATCGTCGGCATTGTAAATGAAATAACACGATTCGTCCATGTTTTGAAGGATTCGAAACTTGGCTTGGATATACTTATCCATTTGATAGTTATACCTATCCAAGTGGTCTGGGGAGATGTTCAGCAGCACGGCAATATCTGCCTTGAACGCGTACATGTCGTCCAGTTGAAAAGAGCTTAACTCAAGAACATACCAAGCCGCATCGTTTTGCGCCACTTGCTTGGCATAACTGGCTCCAACGTTACCCGCCAGCGCTACATCGAATCCCGCTTTCTTAAGGATGTGGAAAATCCATAAGGTAGTGGTTGTTTTTCCATTACTTCCTGTAATACAAATGGTTTTTCCTTTGGAAAAGGGGCGAGCAAACTCAATTTCCGAAACCACGGGAATCCCATCCTCCTTGATTTTTTGAATGATGGGAGCCTCGTTCGGGATGCCCGGAGATTTTACCACGAGGGTCGCTTGAAGTACTTTTTCTAAGGAATGTGAGCCTTCTTCAAAGGGAATACGGTTTGTTTCAAGAAAATCCTTTGCCTCGGGGTTTATGGCTTTTGCATCCGAAACAAACACCGAAAAGCCCTTCGTAACAGCGAGCATGGCTGCACCTAAACCGCTTTCGCCGGCTCCTAAAATGACAATATGTTCGTAGTTATACTTCAACTTAACGAACTTTTAGGGTTACAATGGAAATTACGGCCAATAAAATTCCAACGATCCAGAACCTCGCTACAATTTTAGCTTCATGGAGGCCTTTTTTCTGGTAATGGTGGTGTAACGGAGCCATTAAGAAGATTCTTCTCCCTTCGCCAAACCTGCGCTTCGTAAGCTTGAAATAGCCCACTTGCAGCATGACCGAAAGGTTTTCAATTAAAAAGACACCGCAAAGGACCGGTATTAGAAGTTCTTTACGAATGGAAATAGCAAACACGGCAATGATTCCGCCGAGCGCCAAACTGCCTGTATCGCCCATAAATACTTGAGCCGGAAAGGAATTATACCAAAGAAAACCGATACATGCTCCTACGAAAGCAGCAATGAACACCACGAGCTCTTCCGCTTGAGGGATGTACATTACATTCAGGTAATCCGCAAACTTTCCGTTAGAACTCACATAGGCCAATACAGCCAAAGCGAGACCGATAATCGCGGAAGTTCCTGTTGCTAATCCATCCAAGCCGTCGGTCATATTCGCCCCGTTTGACACCGCAATCACGATAAAAATCACGATAGGAATAAAGAGCAACCAACCGTAGTTTTTATTGGAATCTCCTATCAACCAATTATAGTTAAATTCATTTCCTTTGATAAAAGGAATGGTGGTGGTCATGTCATCAGTAGCAATCCAGCGAAATTGATCGTTCCCCTCTTGAACGTGTTCTTTGGTAACAAACACCTCGTCTTTTTGCAATTGATAATTGCTGGGAACGCGTTTATGTACCCTAACATCGCCCGAAAAATACAGGATGGACCCAACGATTACCCCTACGCCAATCTGTCCAATGATTTTAAATTTCCCTTTGAGGCCTTCTTTGTTCTTCTTAAAAACCTTGATATAATCATCCAGAAAGCCAATTAATCCTAACCAAACCGTTGCGATAAGCATGGTTATCACATAAATGTTGTCCAGTTTAGCAAACAAGAGGGTTGGTAAAAGAATGGCACTCAGAATGATCAAACCTCCCATCGTAGGGGTACCCGACTTTTCAATTTGTCCGGCTAAACCTAAATCGCGAACGGTTTCCCCAATCTGTTGTTTCCTTAGACGATTTATAATGCGCTTACCAAAAAGGATTGAAACCACCAAGGAACCAATTAAGGCCATGGATGCACGAAACGAAATATAATCGAACAATCCTGCGCCTGGAACATTGAATTGATCAAAAAAACGGAATAAATAATACAACATATCGCTTAGTTTTGATTAAATATTTCTTGAGCTATTTTAAAATCATCGAACGGAGATTTCACCCCGTTAACCTCCTGATAATTCTCATGTCCCTTGCCGGCAATTAGCACAATATCCCCGGCTTTCGCCAATAAAGAAGCGGTAAGAATCGCTTGTTTACGGTCTTCAATGGCTAAGGCAGGAACCTTGCTTGAGGCCTCGAGACCTTCCTGCATTTCTCGAAGGATTTGTGTTGGATTTTCGGTGCGCGGGTTGTCTGAAGTAAGAATAAGCTGTTGACTGAACTTTTGGGCAATTTTTGCCATGAGCGGACGCTTGGATTTATCGCGATCTCCTCCACAACCCACCAAGGTTATTACGTTCTTTCCATTCGATAATTGACCGATGGTTTGCAACACATTTTCTAAGGCATCGGGCGTATGGGCATAATCCACCACAACCGTTACGCCATGGATGGATTTAAAAAACTGAAACCTGCCTGAAACAGAATCCAGCATGGAAAGAGCTTCGAATAAAGCAAGTTTATCTATGCCAAGCAATTCTCCTACCCCATAGACCGCTAGCAGATTATATGCATTGAACTTGCCAATCAGCTTGCTGTGCACCTCCGTATGATTGATTTTTACGAGTAAACCCTCGAGGGAATTTTCAACCACAACTCCTTTAAAATCCGCGAGGGTATTCAAGGCGTACGTCGCATGTTTGGAAGGGCAATTCTGCAACATCACTGCGCCATTTCTGTCGTCGATGTTGACCAATGCAAAGGCCTCCTTAGAAAGCTCATCGAAAAATCCTTTTTTTGCAACAATGTATTCATGGAAGGTCTTATGGTAATCCAAGTGATCGTGGGTGATATTGGTGAATACCCCTCCTGCGAAGTGCAACCCGTGGATACGTTGTTGATGCACGGCATGCGAGCTCACTTCCATAAACGCGTAGGAACACCCAGCATCTACCATCATTCTTAAAAGTTGATTGATTGCAAAAGGATCCGGGGTGGTATGGGTCGAAGGAATTTCCCGTTGTTCAATTTTGTTGACCACCGTGGAGATTAACCCGCAAGAGAAGCCTAAAGCTGAAAAAAGCTGGTGCAATAACGTGGTCGTGGTAGTTTTTCCATTCGTACCCGTGACTCCTATCAAATGCATCTGTTGGCTCGGGTGATCAAACCATTCACAAGCTAAGGTAGCCAAGGCGCGTCGTGTATCCTTAACCTTAAAAAGGGTCATGCCGTCCGGGCAAACCACCTCCTTTTGAACTACCGCAAATCGACAACCCTGATTGAAGGCGACTTCCAGGAATTGATGACCGTCGTTTGTTAACCCTTCGATGGCCACGAACAAGGTTTTTTCCTTTGCTTGGCGGGAGTCGAACACCACGGCATCCAACTGTTCATTGTCACCCATGAAATGCTGATTTAACGCCTGTAAAAGAGAGGTTAGTGATTTCATTGCAGGGTGAGTTTAATTACTTGTCCAGCATGGATTTCCGAGCCCGGCGTTAAGCTCTGAAAGACCACCATTCCGGCTCCTTCAAGGCGAACACTGAGTTTTTTGCTTTCGAGTAGAAATACAGCATCTTTAGCGGTCATTCCTCGTACATCAGGCACTTGCTTCCCATTGGTATTCACTGCTTTCAACGCAATTTTGTCCGATTGAGAAGAAGCCGAAAGCCACGAGGAATTGCTTTCAAAAAGGAACGGAATATGGAGCTTTTTAAACACTTTGAGCAAGTCATCGTGGTTGCCAACTTTAACTACAGGGAGTTCGTTTACCTTGTTTTTTTCTTGGTTTATCGCTGGATGGTAGCGTAAGTTCGAAGCGTATATTTTATTAGCTAGAGCCACGAACACGGGGCCAGCTACCAAGGCGGCATATTTTTGCACCTTTGGTCGAGTAATAAGCACAAGGCAGGTGTATTTGGGTTGATCTGCGGGAAAATACCCAACGAAGGATGCTTGAAAATCGCTTTGTGCTTCCTCTACATACTGTTTGTTTTTATCGGGTAATTTGGCCGTTCCGGTTTTTCCTGCAATGGCAAACTGGCTCGAAGTTAATTTTTTACCCGTGCCATGAATCATTACACCGGCCAGACATCGCTTCATGATTTTCAAGGTTTCAAATGAGCATATTTGTTCCCTGATAACCACCGGTTCAAACGATTTAATAACCTTTCCTCCCCGGCGAATTTCTTTCACAAATAAAGGGCGAAGGAATTTTCCGTTATTAGCTACGGCATTGTAAAAGGCGCACGTTTGAAGCGGAATTTGCTGGTATTCATAGCCAATGGCCATGGAGGGAATAGAATATGGGGACCACTGCAACTGACCCGGGCGATAAAACTTTGGGGCCAACTCACCAGCAAGTTCAATTCCCAAGGGTTGCGTTAACCCAAATTGATCCAAGCGAGCCATAAATTTTTCCGGGTCATTCCGGTAAGCTTTGTAAAGAATCCAGGCAATAATGTTGGAAGATTTTTCAAAAGCTTCTTGAATTGAAATATTTCCGTACCCTTTTCCATCATTCGAATCTTGAAAACGCTTACTAATCACGGTATACGAACCCGTCGCATTCACACGATCGTTGATGTTTATTCTCCCATCTTCGAGCGCCGCCATGAGGCTTGCGAGTTTCATAGTCGAACCGGGCACTTCTCTTAAACCAATGGCATAATTGAATTTCTCGCTGAAGGAACCGTCTGCTTCTTTGGTCAAATTTGCGATGGCCTTAACATGACCGGTGTTAACTTCCATGAGCACCACCGTACCGCTCTCGGCCTCCATGGATTTGAGTTGATGTTCTAACTCGGAATGCGCTAATTCTTGAATATCCTTATCGATGGTGGTGACCACATCCGCGCCTTCGATGGGGTCTTTGGTAAACCGACCTGTTTTTTTCCAGCCGGTAGTAATCCGTTGCTCAATTTCTTTTCCTACTTCACCCTCCAAGACGGTGTGATAAGCCCCCTCAATTCCCACTTCCAAATCCAGGTCTTTTTTGTAGTAACCCAACGTTCTTCGGAGCAAGATGCCATTAGGAGCCTTACGAATGACGGTTTCTTCTTGATCGATAATCCCGCCTTTCATTCTTCCTAACTTGAGAATAGGAAGTGCATTGATTCTTTTTCGTTCTTCACTGGTAACCCCTTTGCGCAGGAGCAGGTACCTTGCCCCGTTAGCCCGAGCATTACGAATTTCATTTTCGTAAGCCCTAGCCGCTTTTTCAGGGTATAAACCGTGAAGTCCTCGCGCTAGATTCGACACCTCCGCGTCGAACGTTTTTTGATCCACCACGGTAGGATCCATCCGAATATCAAAGTATGAAACGGAAGTTAATAGGGGATTTAGGTTGGCATCCAAAACATCCCCCATGCGTGGCATGCGGTCAGCGAAGCGAATGGGTAAATCCACCTCGTTGGTAGAAAATTGCAATTTCAAGGTTTTATAAAGCACCAGAATCATGATGGCTACAAAACCAAAGTAGAGCAGGTAAGCACGAAACACTAAGGGGCCTTTATTGCTCGTCATGGTTCGTATATTTTGATCCAACGCTCGACGGGTTTCTTGCACCTTTTTTACCAACGATTTTCCATAATAGCCTTTAGCGACAAGCATAAAAAGCAGCAGAAATAGAAATAAGATGTAAGTAAGGTTGTTCAACATAAAATCCCGTGTAAGAAAATCTCCGTTGAGAATTACCATCAAGGTGCTTTGCTTTTTAGCAGCGCCCTTCGGTTTTTTAGGAGCTTCAACCCCAACGTCATCCACAAACTCATTGTTGCTCATACTCTTTCTGCGATTCTAAGTTTAGCACTGCGCGCACGGTTATTTTTTTCAACTTCTTCTTCCGAAGGAACCAAAGGGTGTCGGTTGATTTCCACAAAAGGGCGCACCCGGTTCCCGAAAAAATCCTTTGTTTCACGGCCCTCAAAATCCCCTTTTTTGAAATAGTTTTTCACGATTCGATCTTCAATCGAATGATAAGATATCACTGCGATTCGACCTCCTTTCTGGAGCACCTCCGTGGCATCTAAAAGCAGTTTTTTCAACGCGCCAATCTCATCGTTTACCTCAATTCTGAGGGCTTGGAATACTTGTGCGAGGTATTTATGTTCTTTATTTTTCGGCGCTAAGTTTCGGGCAACCTCGAGCAAATCTTCCGTGGTCTCAAAGGGTTTAATCGTCCTTTGCCGAACCAAGGCCTGAACCAAACGAAACACATTATTAATGTCGGAATACTCGTTAAAAACACGCAAGAGCTCTTCCTCGGAAGCCTCATTGAGCAACACCGCAGCAGTTCTCCCGGAACGCTGATTCATACGCATGTCCAAAGCCGCTGTCGCACGAAAACTAAACCCCCGCTGTTCAGCATCAAATTGATGCGACGACACCCCGATATCGGCTAAAATCGCATCCACAGACTGCCGACCTTCCGCGGCCAAATAATTCTTTAAGAACCGAAAATTAGCCTGGATGAGTTTGAAATTCGAAGCATTAAACGCATTTGGAACAGCATCTACATCTTGATCAAAGGCGTAAAGAAATCCCTGATCAGAAATTTTAGTTAAGATGGATGCCGCGTGGCCTCCTCCACCGAAGGTGACATCTACCACCACAGAATCTCCCGAAAGCGCAAGGCCTTCAATACTTTCTTGCAACAAAACCGGAACATGGTAGTTCGTATCAATCTTGGTCATTTGCTTCACCCATTACATCGTTCGCTAAATCGGAGAAATCAGCCATATTCCCTTCGATCATGTCGAAGTATTTGACCTTATCCCAGACCTCTATGCGGTCGTTGTAGGCGATGAGCATTACTTCGGAGTCTAAACCAACGCGCTCCATGAGGGCAACCGGAATGAGCAATCGGCCTGCATTGTCCAAGGAAACTTGCTTTGCTCCTTGGTGAAATAGCCGATAAAACATCCTGTTTTTGGGGTTAAAAAGATTGATTTTACTCAACTTAACACTGATTTTTTCCCATTCAGGCATGGGATAGAGTGTTAAGCAATCTTCAAAACCCTTGTTCAACATGAAATCACGCTGAGACCCAGCAGCAAGCTGCTTCCGTAATCCGGAAGGAAATAAAAACCGGCCTTTTTCATCCAGTTTCACTTCAAATTCACCTACTAAACCTGCCATAGCGTTAATTATGGGTAAAGTTAATCCAAAAAGCCCCACTTTTTACCACTAAAAAGCTTTTGTTGATAACTTATTCCCCAAAATTAAGGT
>RFQF01000111.1 GCA_009925805.1 Flavobacteriia bacterium
GTTAAAAATTATCCTTTTTTCATCGGCAATTTTATTGTTAATTATTATTTACGGAAGCTTCGATCCATCGAGTTCACATTTTTTCCCAAAATGCCCAGTGAAAACTGCCTTCCATATTGACTGTCCGGGCTGTGGTTCTCAACGTGCCATTCACGCCTTACTGCATTTCGATGTTGTGCAGGCCTTTAAATTCAATGCCTTGTTGGTCATAGCCCTTCCCTACCTCGCCTTGGCCCTTGGATTAACCCTAATCAAAAATCCTTCGGAAAAAATCACATCCCTGCGCAACCGGTTGTACGGTCACCATGCGACACTGATCGTTTTAGGAGTGGTGGTTTTTTTTGGTGTTTTTCGGAATATTCTTTAATTCATTCTCCCTCTTCCCAAAGTTGGATTTGCTCTTCCCGTTCTACCATGATTCCGGGAACGCCGTTTTTATCGAGGTCTACCCTTCCCTTCACAGCGATGTATTTTCCGTAAAGGTCCACTTCGGGTTTGTAGCTGAAATTTTTACGACCGTCCTTCCAAATCATCACCGAAAAGATTTGTTTCGGAAAAGATTGATCTAAATTCAAAAAAGTAGCCTCCGATTTTGTGGAAAATTTAGCACTCACTACTTTCCCTACCACCGTGCAGGTAGAACCCACTTTCGAAAGCGCCTGTTGGGTATTGAAGAATCCTTTCGGAAGTTCTAACGCATTGAGCGGTTCTACATCGTTGGAATTTGATTGGGTTTTCCAGGCATTAAAATCGGCCTTTCCCTCGATGGATTGTTGCATGCTTTCGGACAGCTTGGGAAAGAAATCCAACCCGGTTAGTTTTTCGATGCTATCGATGGACACCACATAGGAACTTGGACGGCCTTCACATTTGCGGTTCGGCATTAAAAAAGCCATTCCTCGCGGGGTGTCCAAGGATAAATCTGCCACAATTTTGTAGTGCCAATCGGGAATTTTAATTTGATGCACCGATCGCTCCACGGTTTTCATGTCTTTTGAAAAGGTAAAATAATCGTTATCATTGGATGAACCGCATGAAACCGACGAATCCGGACGAAAATCATTCGTTCTGGAAACATTACCAAAGGTGATATCTGGCGTCACCACGTGGAACGTCCAAGCAGGCATTTTATATTCGCAATCAAAACCTATAGCGTAGGCGGAATGCTTAACAATTTCCAGGGATTTGGGAGATTTAGGGAAGCCTGGAACTTGCAATAATTCCATGCATTGGGCTAATTTGAGCTGTTCGATTTCCGAAGAAACCTGTCCCATCTTGGCTTTAAGGAGTTTTAATTCCGCTTCCTTTTGTTCCAGGGGGGTTTGGGCAAATAAAATGGAGCACCAAGGAAGAAAAAAAAGGAATCGTATCATACGTCAAAGATAAAAATTCAAGTTGAGATAATGTTCGTACCGCGGTAATTCCTAAATTAATTGCTTAACTTAGGTTGCCGTAACTTACTTCCAAATACAAACCATCATGCAATCCATAAAAAAGTTAACCAGCGTCTTATGTCTCCTACTGTGTTTTTCCAAGGGTATGATCTATGCCCATGACATTCATCAAACCAATGCAGAAGCTTTTCCTGTGATTACCCTCAGCGATGGAACCCAATTTAACGGTATATTTTTATACAGCGGTGACCAAGGGTTTGTATTCCAAACGGATCACGGAACGATGGTGTGCTTGAGTCCTTCAAAACTCTCTGGTTCAGACCGCCAAAATTGTGAACGAAAAATCCAACATATTGCGCGCTTGAACGCGCATACACCGCATCATGAGGTAACATCCACCGTTCAACCAACGGGTGTTCCACGGTTGTGGTTCCTGTCATTCTTCGTTTTTATGGGGGTTTTATGCTTTTTCAAACGCAAACAATGGGGGTTTTCCGGAAGCATTGCGGTGATGACATTGATGATTATTTATGCGTTTTCTTCAACCTCGGGCTATTTGCTCAAAGGCATTGAGAAGAGCACCTCTCCGCTGCAGATCGATTCAGCTTTTACGCCCTTTAAACCGCACGTTAATACCTTCTGGGATAACACCTATTTTTATGTAGAGAGTCATGGTATTCCTAGCACTCATGAAATGATGGTGGGTATTTCCAACCACGGTTGGCAACAACAAGTACCCATTCCTCAATGCTATATTGGTGCAAACGCCTGGCCGATCCCGTTGAACCCTCAATTTGCGGCGAATTCGCTTCCGATCGATTCGGTCCATTTTACCCGAGGCGCGATTGCCCTTGCTGTAAACGGTGTGCCCATTTTTAATTATCACACGAATACTGGCGTAGACAGTTATTTAGACGGGCAACTTGATACCTATGGGGGGCATTGCGGAAGGGCCGACGATTACCATTATCATATCGCCCCTTTGCATTTGTGCAATTACACCCAGAGCACCCTGCCCATCGCTTATAGCTTGGATGGCTTTCCCGTGTACGGCGCCACTGAGCCTTCAGGAGCCCCAATGCAAGCCTTGGACATTCATCATGGTCATCCATGGAATGGAAGCTATCATTACCACGGAACGAATACTGCACCCTACATGATCAACAGTTTTGCAGGTCAAGTCACCGAGGACGCTACGCATCAATTGATTCCGCAAGCGCAAGCCACGCCGGTTCGACCTGCACAGACTCCGTTGAATGGTGCGTTGATTACCGCTTGTATCCCGAATGGAACGCAAAATGGATACAACTTATCGTATACCTTGAACGGACAAAACTACACCGTAGCCTACAACTGGACGCCTGCAGGATTGTATACATTCAATTTAATCGCTCCGTCTGGAACCACCTCGCAGAACTACAATGGATTTGTTCCTTGCGAAATAAGTGCAGGACTTTCTCCCTCGGATTTATTGCCCCAAATAACGGTATTCCCGAATCCATCCAACGAAACCCTTACGCTTCTTGCAGATCCAACGGTTTGGGAAGCAATACATGAGGTTCAAATCATTGATTTGTTTGGAAAAGAAATCAAGCATCATCATGGCTTTACACAAACCCTGAACATTGATAATTTACAATCAGGCAATTACTTTGTGCGAATTTTGATGCATTCTGGAAAAAACTTGATCAAGCCTTTCTACAAGTTTTAGGATTGCGAATCGGTTTAGAACAAGGAATTAAATAACCGTTTGCATACGATATCCGAGTAAGGCATTTTCATTATCTTTGGCCACAATTTAACGATAACCCTATGGCAACAACGGCAGATATTCGCAACGGTTTGTGCATCAAACACAACGAAAAATTATTTCAAATCATTGAATTTCAACATGTAAAACCCGGGAAAGGCCCCGCCTTTGTGCGCACAAAAATGCGGCAAATTGAATCAGGAAAAGTGCTCGACCACACGTTTTCCGCTGGGCATAAAATCGAACCGGTGCGCATTGAAAACCGCGAATACCAGTACTTGTACCAAGAAGGATCCGAGTTCGTATTTATGAACAATGAAAGCTTCGAGCAAGTGAATATCGCGGGAAAGATGATCGAAAAACCCTTGTTTCTTCAAGAAGGAATGACCGTAAACATTCTATTTCATGCTGAGGAAGAAATGCCCTTAGTGGTCGATCTTCCGATGTACATTGTTTCTGAGGTGACCTACACCGAGCCAGGCGTAAAAGGCGATACCGCCACCAACTCCATGAAACCGGCTACCATTGCCACCGGAGCCGAAGTGCGTGTTCCCCTGTTCATCGACAACGGCGAGGTCATCAAAGTCGATACCCGCACCGGAATTTACGTGGAACGTGTAAAAGGATAAGCATGAAAAACACAGCCCTCCTTCAAAAACACCTCGATGCCAATGCGAAAATGGTACCCTTTGCGGGATATAATATGCCCGTGCAATACGAAGGTGTTACCATCGAACATGAAACCGTCCGCAATGCGGTGGGGGTTTTTGATGTTTCCCACATGGGTGAATTCTTCCTCCGAGGTCCGAAGGCCTTGGCCTTAATTCAGCGCGTGACCACCAATGATGCCTCCGTATTATTTGATGGAAAAGCCCAATACAGCTGCATGCCCAACGGGAAAGGAGGCATTGTGGACGACCTCATCATCTATCGAATCAACCAAGAAGAATACCTCCTCGTGGTCAATGCTTCCAACATTGAAAAAGACTGGAATTGGATTTCATCGCACAACACCGAAGGCGTGGCGATGGAAAATGCTTCGGATCGCTATTCTTTATTAGCCATCCAAGGTCCTAAAGCCGCTGAAGCCATGCAGTCCTTGACCGATGTCAACCTCACCGACATGGTGTATTACACCTTCTCGAAAGGACGATTTGCCGGCCACGACGACATCTTCATTTCTGCCACAGGGTACACGGGTTCCGGTGGTTTTGAAATTTATGTACCGAACGAAGCAGCGGAAGCAGTCTGGGACGCTGTATTTGAAGCGGGGAAAGCGTTTGGTATTAAACCCATTGGTCTCGCTGCGCGCGACACACTCCGTCTGGAAATGGGCTTCTGCCTGTACGGAAACGACATCGACGATACGACATCGCCTTTGGAAGCAGGACTGGGTTGGATTACCAAATTCACCAAGGATTTTGTGGATTCCGATCGGCTAAAAATCCAAAAAGAGGCTGGCGTTTCTCGAAAGCTCGTGGCCTTTGAAATGGTGGAGCGTGGCATCCCACGTCACGACTACCGCATCCTCGATGCTCAGGGCAACGAAATTGGAAAAGTCACCTCAGGAACCATGTCGCCTTCGATGAAACTTGGGATTGGATTGGGATATGTCACCAAGGAACATGCTGCGCTTGAAAGCCCCATTTTCATTGAGATCCGCGACAAAGGCATCCAAGCCAAGGTGGTAAAACTTCCTTTTTACAAAAAGTAAGCGCATACGAAAGGAACTAAAGCGGCGTTAATAGGGCTTTTTTTCCATGAACCTGCAACAACTTCCCTACGCCGATCAGCCCCGTAACAAACTTAAGCAACACGGTGCTCGAAGCCTCACCGACTCGGAATTATTGGCCTTGATTTTAGGTAAAGGTATCCGTCACAAAAATGCCAAAGACCTTGCGTTGGATGTGTTAGTCCACCACCACAACGATTTACACCGGCTTTTTCGTTCATCCCGTTCAGATTTAGAACAGTTTACAGGTATCGGTCCTGCGAAAGCTTCGCTCTTGTTGGCGTGTTTTGAACTAGGAAGAAGAATGAACTGCCAAATCCCAGAGCGGGGCACCATCATCAAAAACTCCCAGGATGTTTACAGGTATGTGCGCAAAACCTTTTCGATGCTCACCCACGAAGAATTCTTGGTGATTTTAATGAACAACAACAATGAAATCATCCATGCACATCGCTTGTCGCGCGGAGGAATGACTGGCACCGTGGCGGATGGTCGCATTCTGTTCAAAATTGCCTTGGATTTTAAAGCCACAGCAATACTCTTGTGCCACAACCATCCGAGCGGAAACCCCAAACCCAGCGACCAGGATATTCGATTGACCAAAAACTATCGGAAATTCGGGCAGTATATTGATATCCCAGTCCTCGACCACCTCATTTACACCGATTATGGTTATTTTAGCTTCGCCGACGAAGGCTTATTAGACACACCATGAAAATCGTAACCATTATCGGGGCAAGACCACAGATCATCAAAGCAGCAGCGATTAGCCGCGCCATTACGCAGCATTTTTCTAGCCAAATCACCGAAGTTATTGTGCATACAGGGCAACACTACGATACCAACATGTCGGAAATATTTTTCCAAGAATTGGGCATTCCCGCAGCCGACTACAACCTCGGTGTAGGCAGTGGCCACCACGGTGCACAAACCGCGCGCATGATGGAAGGCATCGAACACTTGCTCATGGAGGAAAAACCGACAGCGCTTCTGGTATATGGCGATACGAACTCCACGTTGGCCGGTGCCCTGGCAGCCGTGAAAATGCAAGTCCCCGTGGTGCATATTGAGGCAGGACTTCGTTCTTTCAACAAATCGATGCCGGAAGAAATCAACCGAATTACTTGCGATCATTGTTCTACCCTCCTGTTCTCCCCTACCCCATGTGGCCTCGCTTAGTACCATTGTAAAAGGACTTCTTGAAATTCAACAGCTATCGCAGCAACCCTTGGTTTTGCCCTTGCACCCGCGAACGCGTAAGAAAATGGCCGAATTGCTGCCGGATTCGTTGCTGGAAGCCTTAAAAAACAACCCGAACATGCACCTGATTGAACCCGCAGGATTTTTGGACATGATATCGCTCGAAAGCCGTTGCAGCATGGTAATTACCGACAGCGGAGGGGTGCAAAAAGAAGCTTATTTCTTCCAAAAGCCCTGCCTCATATTACGCGAACAAACCGAATGGGTTGAAATCGTAGAAAATGGCAATGCCTTACTGGTCGGAGCGCAACAGCAGCGATTGGTCGAAGGTTACCAGGCTCTGCGTGCCAAAAAAGATTACACCTTCCCGCCACTGTTTGGCGACGGTCGTGCGGCCGAGGCCATTTGTCGATTGATGCTTGAGAATTTATGACGCTTGTTTTTGCCCAAAAAACGACTAACCGCTTGGTTTATACCTTGGATTTTGTGTTGAAAGCGCGGGGATTTTCCTACCAACTGACGCAGGATTGGGATCACTTTTTGGGGTATGAAGGACCCAAACTAAATTATTCGAGCAGCACCGCGGTGGATATCCCACAAATCGTCCCTTCTCCCCTGTTATTCGAAACGGAAATTCGTACCTTCCAATTGGACAAAACAACGTTTCTAGGTCAAGAAATCCTTGCGTTTGACGGTGTGTCAGAT
>RFQF01000112.1 GCA_009925805.1 Flavobacteriia bacterium
ACCTTCGGAATTTCGCTTAACTTAGATTATTAAGCCTGAAGTGTTTCTATAAGGTGCTCCAATTGAATTAATAACGGCCTTTGGTGATCGTTAACAACCACAAAAGAGGCTAAGGCTGTTTTTCTTGCGTCGTCCCATTGCGCTTGGATGCGCTCCTCCACCTCCCGAGCACTCCATGCATTACGTTCCATGACTCGTGCGATGCGAAGTTCCAATGGGGCAACCACCAAAACGGTAGCATCGAAGTCCAGGTAGGATCCCGTCTCAAATAAAATGGCTGCTTCGTTAAACACCATTTCGCTGCGCTGTTCTTTGCACCATGCGTGGAAATCTTGTCGTACTATAGGATGAATTAAGGCATTCACGAACATACGATCTTCTTCCGAGGCAAAAAGCCGTTGAGCCAAAGCAGGTTTATTGATCGCTTCACCTAGGTAAATAGTTGCTCCAAATCGCGCCACTAACCCTTTTCGAATTTCCGGGTGCTCGTTGGTAAGCGCTTTTGCACGTTCATCCGAATGAAATACAGGGTATCCCATGGTCCGTAATATGCCGGCCACAAAACTCTTCCCAGAACCAATTCCCCCGGTAAGTCCAACCCGTTTCATTCCTCGAAGTTACATTAAAGTTGCTTTTCTACGGCAGGCAATTTCCCTATCTTTGCCTCATGACAGATACCGAATGGTACGCATCCTGGTTTGACACTTCCTATTATCACCTGCTTTACAATCATCGAAATGAGGAAGAAGCCCGAGAATTCATGGAGCGTTTAGTGCATTTTCTTGCTCTTCCCCCTGGGTCAAAAGTACTTGATTTAGCGTGCGGAAAGGGAAGACATGCGCGCACCTTGCAGGCCTTAGGACTCGATGTTGTCGGTACCGATTTATCGCCGCAAAGCATTGAATTTGCTCAACAGTACTCCAACGAGCATCTGGCGTTTCAAGTGCAAGACATGCGCATTCCCTTGGAAAATGCTGCCTTTGATGCTGTATTTAATTTGTTTACCAGTTTCGGGTATTTCGATCACTTGGAGGATAACCTTCAAGTCATTAAAGCCATTGGATCGATGGTAGTACCTGAGGGAATGCTGGTCATTGATTTTTTAAATGCGGAACGGGTAAAGGCCACGCTGGTTCCAGAGGAACAGGTACATCGAGGAACCATCGTGTTTAACATTAAACGTGAGGTATTGAACGGTAAGGTAATAAAACACATTGCCTTTTCGGACCAAGGGAAAGTCTTCCAATACACAGAACAAGTGCAACTATTGGGTATGTCAGATTTCCAAACATTACTCGAGGACCATTTTCGGATACAGGATGTTTTCGGGGATTATAGGCTGAGTCCTTTTGATCCTGATACTTCTCCGAGATTAATTTTAATAGCCAAAAAGCGATGAATCCTGGGTTCATGATACTTATTTTATTGGCGGTGGTCGCATTAAGTGGTGGATTCGTTCATTTTTTACAAGCAAACAATCATACGCAATACATAAAAATAGCTTTGGCGTTTAGCGGTGGGTTTCTTCTCGCCATCGTTTTTGAACATCTTTTACCGGAACTCTACGCCATGAACACCCCACATTTAGGCCTGTTTATTTTGATGGGCTTTCTCATTCAATGGGTTTTGGAGTATTTCTCCGGAGGCATCGAACATGGACATATTCACGTGCACAAAGGACAAGCCATGCCCTGGACCCTGTTTATTTCGCTATCCATTCATTCCATCATCGAAGGTATTCCCTTGGGAAACAATACAGAACACCTCCATCCCTTGCACGACCACAACCATAATTTATCGCTGTTTTGGGGAATTGTTTTTCATCAAGTACCCGTGGCCATTGCCCTTATGACCTTGCTTTTTAGCACCAAACTTTCCAAAAATAGGGCGTGGTTGGTATTAATGCTTTTTGCTGCAATGACACCCCTTGGAATCGTATTGGGGCTCAAAGTGTCGCTGGAAGAATTGGGGCTGAACATTTCGGCTATTTTGGGCGTGGTCATTGGCATGTTCTTGCACATTTCTACCACCATTATTTTTGAAACTTCCGAAAACCATAAATTTAACCTGATTAAACTCTCCAGTGTAATCGCTGGGATAGGAGGGGGCTTGTTGATGTCCTAGCGGAGGTTGAAAAGATCGTTTACGCCAACTAAGCGGTTCATGGTAAATCCTTCGGCATAGGTTACCCCGATGGGTCGGCCAAATTCCAACATCCTTCCTTTGATGAATTCCAAGAAATGGGCATTCGAAATGGGCGTTTCAGGTTCGACAGAAGTTGGATCGTAAAATTGGGAGGCATAACACTTGATAAGCTCAATTTTCTCCTCTGCGAATGCAGTAACATCAAAAACGATGTCGGGTTCAAGGTACATGTCCTGGATATAGTGCATGAGCTGCGGTGCGCGATATGCTTCTTGAGGCTTCCCTTCCCGTTCCGTTGCTATTTTAGGCAAACCGGACAGAAAAGCTGCTCGAGCCACTAAGGCAGCTGCCCGTGCGTGGTCAGGATGCCGATCACGTACTGAATTAGCTAATATTAATTGCGGTTTAAAATGCCTTATTTCTTGAATGATTGAGCATAAACTGGCCTCGCTTTCCTCGAAAAAGCCATCCGGCATGCCAAGGTTAACCCGCTCCGTAAGACCTAGTTTTTGAGAGGCCTCCTTGGATTCTTGCATTCTTATTTGCGCACTACCTCGAGTACCAAGCTCGCCTTGGGTTAAATCAACGATGGCTATGTTTTTTCCTTCGCTTCGGTAACGTAAAAGCGTACCACCGCAGGATATTTCGATGTCGTCGGGATGGGCGCCAAAGGCGAGGATGTCTACCTGCATTAGGCGGTCATATACGATTCGATGCTCGGGCAAGCACACACCAAATTGCGATCACCGTAGGCATTATCTACCCTTCGAACCGGAGCCCAATACTTGTTTTTAAGCAGGTAGGGCAGGGGATAGGCTGCCTCCGAGGGCGTATAAGGGTAATTCCATTCTTTATGGATAATGCATTCCGCCGTGTGCGGCGCATTTTTCAGCAGGTTGTTGTCTTTTGGATAGACACCTGATTCAATCTCAGCAATTTCTTGTCGAATTTTTATCATCGCATCCACAAAGCGGTCGAGCTCTTCCTTGTCTTCAGATTCTGTGGGCTCGATCATCAGTGTTCCCGCAACTGGGAAAGAAACGGTAGGTGCATGAAAGCCAAAATCAATCAAGCGTTTCGCTATATCAGCCACTTCTACCTCCGCATTTTTCTTGAATTCACGGCAATCCAAAATCAACTCATGAGCAACTGTGCCATCGTTCCCTGTATATAAAATAGGATAATGTTCTTTTAGCCGAGCGGCAAGGTAGTTCGCGTTGACAATGGCCATTTCCGTTGACTCACGAAGCCCTTGGTATCCCAACATTTTAATATAACCGTAGGAAATCAACAAGATCAAAGCACTTCCATAAGGCGCCGAAGATATCGCATGAATTGCCTGTTCGCCACCCGTTGTATGCAATGGATTACTTGGTAAGAACGGCACCAAATGCGCCGCAACGCCAATAGGTCCCATCCCGGGGCCGCCACCTCCATGCGGAATAGCAAAGGTTTTGTGCAAGTTTAAGTGGCAAACATCTGCCCCAATATTTCCAGGATTGGTTAAGCCCACTTGGGCATTCATGTTGGCGCCATCCATGTAAACCTGCCCTCCTTGTTCGTGAATGATTGCAGTAATTTCACGAATTCCGGCCTCGTAGACACCGTGCGTCGATGGGTAGGTGACCATAATTCCTGCAAGCTCCTTTCCAAGCTGCTCGGCCACGTTGCGCAATTCTGTAATGTCGATGTTTCCCTGTTCGTCGCACCCAGTCACCACCACTTCGAATCCTGCCATCACGGCGGATGCCGGGTTTGTTCCATGCGCACTGGAAGGAATAATGATTTTTTTACGTTGGAAATCACCGTTGGCTTCGTGAAATGCTTTAATGACCATCAAACCAGCATATTCACCTTGTGCGCCAGAGTTGGGCTGCAAAGAAACTCCCGCAAAACCAGTGCATTCACACAAATCTTTTGCAAGTTCTTCCATGAATGCCTGATATCCAGCGGCCTGCTTTTTTGGTGCAAAAGGGTGCATGTTGGCAAAACTGGGATGCGTAATGGGCATCAATTCGCTGGCAGCGTTGAGTTTCATCGTACAAGATCCAAGAGGAATCATGCTATGGACGAGCGAAAGGTCTTTGTTTTCTAACGATTTCAAATAGCGCATCATCCGAGACTCGGAATGGTAGGAATTAAATACGGAATGGGTCAGTATTTCTTCGGTGCGCAATGCATCTTTGGGAATTCCTACCGCTGTTGGGGTGCCTTTTTTGAGGTCTTCAAATAGGCCTAAAATAACCTCCACATCTTCTTGAGAATGAGGCTCGCCAAAGGTAATTTGAAGGGAATGAGCGTCTGGTGCGAATAAATTCATTCCTTTTGCGGCAGCGGCGTCCACGAAGGATTTGCTATCCACTTGGGTTACATGAAGGGTATCAAAAAATGCATGGGTGTGCAGTTGGTAGCCCTTGCTCAACAACCCTTTCGCGGTCGTGCAGGCCAACGCATGAATATGGGTCGCAATGCGCTTAATGCCTTGAGGTCCATGATATACGGCGTACATGCCCGCCATGACAGCCAACAAGGCTTGAGCGGTACAAATATTGGAAGTGGCTTTGTCGCGTTTGATGTGTTGCTCACGGGTTTGTAAGGCCATGCGCAGTGCGGTATGGTCGTCAGCATCTTTCGATACGCCAATGATCCTTCCAGGAAGGGTGCGCTTGTACGACTCCTTACACGCAAAAAACGCGGCGTGAGGTCCGCCATAACCCATAGGAACGCCAAAACGCTGGGAATTCCCCACCACTACATCGGCACCTAAAGAACCTGGAGACTTTAACAACGCAAGGGCCATAAGGTCTGTGCATACGGCTACTTGTATCGAGGCATTCTTCAAAAATTGGAGGCTTTCTTTCAGATTAACAACGTGGCCCTTGGCATCCGGGTATTGCAATAAGGCACCAAAACAGCCTTCCAAGGAAACTTCCTCCACGTTTTGGAAAGAACGCAGTTCAATCGTTAAATTTTTCGCACGTCCCTTAACGACATCTAAGGTTTGAGGAAAAATAGCTTCATGCACCAGAAACACGTTTTTTTGCAATTTCACCTCCTCGCGTGAGCGTGCGTTGAAAAACATGATCATGGCTTCTGCTGCAGCCGTACCTTCATCCAACAACGAAGCATTGGCGATTTCCATTCCGGTAAGATCAATGACCATTGTTTGGAAATTTAACAAGGCTTCCAACCGTCCTTGGGCGATTTCTGCTTGATAAGGTGTATATGCGGTATACCATCCTGGGTTTTCAAGCACATTTCTTAAAATCACCGAGGGAACTAAGGTTTCGTGATATCCCAAGCCAATAAACGATTTTTTTACGTCATTTAAAGCGCCAATCGCCTGGATTTTCTGGAGGTATTCCGCTTCACTGATACCTTGTGATACCTCAAGTTCACGGTTGAGACGAATGGCCTCAGGAATGGTTTTAGCAATGAGTTCATCCACGGAGGATACGCCTATTTTTTCAAGCATTTCAGCGGTTTCGGTCGGGGTAGGACCTATATGACGGGCAATAAAATCGGACATAGAAGAATTTTATGGTGCAAATATACAACGTATAGCAACAATGAATTCTAAAAAATGTTAGTCGACGTAGCTCAGTTTTAGCATATTTGAGCCGCCATGGTCTTCGATGGGCATGGAGGTGATATTAATGACCAAATCACCCTCTTTTAAATAGTTTTCGGATTTAAGGAAGAATTTAATATCCGCAATGGTGTGGTCGGTACTGATTTGCTGGTCGTAGAAAAAGGCTTTAACTCCCCAAAGCAAGTTGAGCTGGGCTAAAATGGACGCATTGCTGGTAAAGACGTAAATAGCGCTATCGGGCCGTTGCGAGGATACCTTAAAGGCTGTATAACCTGAAAAAGACATAGTGATAATGGCTTTCGCTTCCACACGTTGCGCCAATCGGCAGGCATTGAAACATATGGAATCGGTAATAAAGCGAAGGTTTTTCGGATCCGGCATGACTTCCCGATGGTACACCTCAGGGGTCTTTTCCATTTCTTCGATAATGTTTGACATGGTACGAATGACTTCAATGGGATATTTGCCCACAGAGGTTTCACCCGAGAGCATCACAGCATCGGCTCCGTCCAGCACCGCATTCGCCACATCGTTGACTTCAGCCCGTGAGGGGGTCATGTTGTTGATCATGGATTCCATCATTTGGGTGGCGACAATGACGGGTTTGGCATTTGCTACACATTTGTCAATGAGCATTTTCTGAATAACTGGGACCCTTTGGTAAGGAATTTCTACTCCTAAGTCCCCTCGTGCCACCATAACCCCATCGGTGGCGCTTATGATGTCATCGATACTGTTCAAAGCTTCCGGTTTTTCAATTTTGGCGATGGTTTTGGCTTTGCCGCCGTGTTTGGTGATGAGGTGTTTCAGTTCGATAATGTCCCGTGCGTTGCGCACAAAGGACAACCCGATCCAATCCACTTCTTGTTCTATAGCAAAAGCCAAATCTTGGCGATCTTTTTCCGTGAGGGAGGGCATGGAAATTTTTGTATTGGGGAAATTCACCCCTTTTTTCGAGGATAAAACACCGCCTTGTATTACCGTGCAATCAATGCAGCTTTTTTTGTCCGACTTACGGATTTCCAA
>RFQF01000113.1 GCA_009925805.1 Flavobacteriia bacterium
TGGAATCTAATGGAGTGAGGGTTTATACAACCGAACACGTTCTTGCCGCCTTGGTAGGGTGCGGGGTGGATAATGCGCTCATCAAAATCAACGGACCAGAAATTCCGATCATGGATGGAAGTTCGTTGCCTTACGTGCACGCCATCGAGAAAGTCGGTAAAACCGTTCAAAAAGCCGAACGCGTTTATTTTGAATTGGATGAAATTATTCCGTGGGAAGATGTCGATAAGAAAATTGAATTCTTGGCCGTACCTAATTCCGTGTACCGCATTACGGTTATGGTCGATTACAATTCTCCCGTTTTAGGTACCCAGCATGCCAGTATGTACCACCTCGGAGAGTTCAATCAAGAAATTGCTCCTTGCAGAACTTTTTGCTTTTTGAGAGAATTGGAATTTCTTGCGAAAAACAACCTCATCAAAGGCGGCGATTTGGACAACGCGATTGTGTTGGTAGATCGTACGGATATCTCGAGTGAGGAATTAGATCGCTTGGCAGCGTTGCTAGGGAAAGAAAAACTGGAAATCTCCATTGAAGGCATTGGCGTACTCAATAGTACAAAATTGCAGTTCGAAAATGAACCCGCAAGGCACAAATTGTTAGACATTGTTGGAGATCTTGCGTTGATTGGAAGGCCTATTAAAGCCCATATCTTAGCCGCTCGACCCGGGCATTTTGGGAATGTTGCTTTTGCTAAAATCCTTAAAAATCAAATAAAAAAACAACAAGCGAAGGGGCGTTTCTTTGATCTCACCAAAGATCCTGTGTTTACCATCCAGGACATTGAACGTATGCTTCCGCATCGCTATCCCTTTTTACTTATAGATAAAATTCTTTCCATTTCTAACAATGGGATCGTGGGAGTGAAAAACATTACTGCTAACGAGCCCATGTTCACGGGACACTTCCCAGGAAACCCCGTATTCCCCGGAGTATTGCAAATCGAAGCAATGGCTCAAGTGGGGGGAATCTTTGCGCTAAGTCAGGTAGAAGAACCGCATCTTTACACGACGTATTTTATGAAAATCGACAGGGTGCGATTTAAAGCTAAAATTATTCCAGGAGACACCGTCGTTTTTGAATTAACCTTGGTTTCACCTATCCGAAGAGGCTTGGTGGAAATGTCGGGTATCGCGTACGTTAATGGGAAAGCAGTAGCTGAGGCGACCATGTTAGCCCAAATCATCAAAGACAAAGAAGTATGATTTCATCCCTTGCGAGTATTCATCCAGCAGCCAAGCTCGAAGCCAATGTACACATTGCGCCTTTCGCGGTAATTCACGAGGATGTAACTGTGGGTGAGGGTTCCATCATTCACAGCAATGTGCATTTATACCCAGGTACAACCGTTGGAAAGCACGTTGAAATTTTTCCCGGTGCCGTAATCGGCGTAATCCCTCAAGATCTTAAATTCGAAGGAGAAAAAACCACCGTTGAAATTGGTGATTACACCAAAATACGCGAATGCGTCACCATCCACCGAGCCACCAAAGACAAATGGAAAACGGTCATTGGAGCGCATTGCTTGATTATGACCTACGTGCATATTGCCCACGATTGCCAAATTGGAAACCATGTGATTCTTGCAAGCTATACGGGACTTTCAGGCCATGTAGAAATTGATGATTACGCTATTTTAGAAGGTAAAGTAGCAGCACAACAATTCGTTCATATTGGAAAACATGCATTCATTGGAGGAGCTTCCTTGGTGCGGAAAGATGTGCCTCCTTACATTAAGGCGGCGCGTGAACCACTTACCTTTGCGGGAGTCAACTCCGTTGGTCTACGCCGCAGAGGGTACAGCGATGATCACGTTCGTTTGATTGAGGATATTTATCGATGCTTGTACGTTCAGAACAGCAACATGAGCAAAGGTATCTCTTCAGTGATGGAAACCCTCCCTCCTTCTGAATTCCGCGATGAGATTTTAACATTCATCGAGTCATCCGATAAAGGGGTAATACGCGGGATGATTTAAGCATGTTTCATCGAGGAGAAATCGTTACCCTGACCATTGATAGCTATGCTTTTGGGGGACGAGGAATTGCCCGCATAGCGACAGAAAATTCGCATTTTATTGTATTTGTGGATAATGCCTTTCCAGGACAAGTGGTTAAAGCCAAAATTGAGGTTAAACGAAAACAACATGCTGAGGCCAAACTGTTGGAAGTAATTCAACGTGCTTCCTGCGAAGTTTTAGGTGATTTTCAAGAAATATCGGGAGCTCCTTACCTGTTTGTTCCTTTGGAAATCCAGCGAAGCGAAAAAACCCAATCCACGCTGAGTACTTTCGCAAAAATAAGCGGAAAACGAAACTTGGATGAATGTTTCGACACGTTTATTGCCTCCCCTTCCCAGTATTGCTATCGAAATAAAATGGAATACAGTTTTTCGTGCATCGAACATGTGATTGAAACCGGCGAAGAATTGGACGACGCTTTTGCTCTTGGATTCAAACGGCGCGGTACCTGGTGGAAGGTAGAGAATTTAAACCGCCCGAGCGGACTCTTCGATGAACCTTGGGAACAACACCTTCCTGAACTTAGATCCTATCTAAAAAAGAGCGGCCTTCCCGCGTGGCATCCCCCAAAAAAAACGGGCTTTTTTCGGCATATTGTGGTGCGGAAATCCTTTAAAAGCGACCAATTATTAGTCCATCTAGTAACTTCTTCCGATGGATTAAAGGACTTTGATCGAACCGGCTTTGTTGCGAAAGTACTCGAACTCCACGGTACGCGTATTGCAGGAATCCAGCATACCGTGAACGACGACGTAGCCGACCGATCCAAAATCGAAAACGGAAGGACGAAACAGCTCTACGGAATCGCATTGGTGGAGGAAGACCTGTTGGGATTGACCTTTCAAATGAAAATGGAAAGTTTCTTTCAAACCAACCCGAAATGCGCCGAACTTTTGTACCAAAAAGCCATTGACTATTTATTGGAAGACCTCAAAGAAGATGAAGCCATTTTAGATTTATTTTGCGGCACGGGAACCATCGCACAACTCGTTGCACAACGCAGACCTTTGGGTAAAATAACCGGAGTAGATATTGTGCCGGAGGCCATTGATGACGCACAAGAAAATGCCCAAAAAAATCAATTAAGTAATGTGGAATTTATTGCCGCCGATGTAGGGAAATTCCTCAAAGAACATCCACAATTTGAAGGAAAAATTGGCGCATTAGTGCTTGACCCACCTCGTGCAGGCATAGCACCGAAAACGTTGCAAAAAACGATTGCGCTGGGTGCAAAGAAAATCGTTTACATCTCGTGCAACCCTTCCACACAAGCGCGGGATGCAGCGGCACTGTTTGAAGCCGGTTACGAACTGAAAAAATTCAGTTTAGTGGACCAATTTCCCCATACAGGCCATATTGAATCCATAGCCAAATTTGAAAAACGATGAACGTACGTATTATATCCATAGGAGACGAATTATTGATCGGCCAAACCGTAAATACCAATGCCGCTTGGTTAGGAAAAGAACTCGCCTTGTTGGGTGCTCGAATTTTGGAGGTATGGACCATTTCAGACGATCCGAAGAGTATAGAACGAGCCTTGGAACTCAACGGGGCGGATTTAATCCTTATGACTGGGGGGTTAGGGCCTACGAAAGACGATCGTACCAAAAAAGTCCTGGCGAATTATTTTGAGATGCCGCTCGTACTTCATGAACCGACGCTCGCCCACATTTCAGCTTTTTTTGAACGAAGAAACCGTCCTATGTTGCAGGCCAATATCGATCAGGCCTTGGTGCCGAACGGTTGCGAAATATTAGCGAACAGATGGGGAACAGCCGTGGGCATGTGGTTCAACGCCCAAGGGAAATCTGTGATCAGTCTTCCGGGGGTACCGTACGAAATGAAAGGAATTTTTAATGAAGAAATTCGACCGAGAATTCAAGCCCGATATTCGTTAAACGCCTTGTTTCACCGAACGATTATTACGCAAGGGTTAGGAGAAAGTTTTTTAGCCGAGCGCATCGCACACTGGGAAGAATCCCTCGAAGAGGCACAACTTACCCTCGCCTATTTACCCTCGCCGGGTTTGGTTAAATTGCGCATTGGTTCCTATCGGGGAAGGTCCGATGAAGCCTTGATTCATTCAAAAATAAAGGAATTGGAGGAATTGATTCCGTCCTTAATCGTGGGGTACGAAGAAGACACCGTGGCAAGCATGGTAGGACGATATCTTTTAGAAATGGGGGCAACCCTGGGAACGGTGGAGAGCTGCACCGCCGGAAATTTGGCTTCGGCTTTGGTAGAAATACCGGGTTCATCCGCCTATTTTCGAGGAGGTCTGCTTACCTACCAAACCAGCCTGAAATCGGAGTTACTCGATATACCTGCTTCGATAATAGCCTCGAATGATGTGGTCAGTGAAACGGTGGCCCAACGTATGGCGGAAGCTGGTAGACAACGCCTGAAGACCGATTATTGTTTAAGTACTACCGGAATTATGGGGCCATCGCCAGGCGATTCGAAGGAAGTTGTAGGAACTGTTTGGGTTGGGTTAGCGACTCCTAAGGGTTTGAAAACCCAAAAATTTACCTTTGGGGACGATCGATCCCGAAACATCGAAATGACCACGCTGGCTGCCTTGAATATGCTGCGCTTGACCTTGAAATCGGAAGTTAACGGAAATAGCGCCCATTAAATTCTCAGAAAATTAAAAACGATTTGGAATTAAACGTAAAAAATCGTTACTTTGCACCCGCTTAAAATAAAAGTAAACGAAAGTATCATGTCGCGCATTTGTCAACTTACAGGAAAATCAGTGATGGTGGGAAATAATGTTTCGCACTCCAACCGCAAAACGAAGAGACGTTTTCTTCCTAATTTGCTTACGAAGAAATTTTACATTCCTGAAGAAGACACCTTCATTACCTTAAAGGTTTCTGCAGCTGCGTTGCGAACCGTAAACAAAAAAGGAATAACCGCGTGTTTAAAAGATGCACGAGCAAAAGGATTTATTAAATAATCAAGGTAACCGCGAAAAAGCATAATCATGGCAAAGAAGGCTAAAGGAAATCGAATTCAGGTAATACTTCAGTGCACAGAGCATAAAGATTCAGGCGTTGCAGGAATGTCACGCTACATTACCACAAAAAACCGAAAAAATACGCCGGATCGTATGGAATTAAAGAAATTCAATCCTATCCTAAAGCGATATACTGTTCACAAAGAAATTAAATAAGTTAGACCATGGCAAAGAAAGTTGTTGCATCCTTGCAAAAAGGGGGAGGTAAAGAGCATACCAAAGTGATTAAAATGACCAAGTCTGCGAAGTCTGGGTCTTATACCACGAAAGAGGAAATCGTGCACAACGATAAAGTGAAAGAGTGGTTTTCTAAAAATTAATCATACTAAACACATGTAAAGTCCCGGTATTCCCGGGATTTTTTTTTCATCATGGGATTGTTCGATTTTTTTACGCGCGGTAAAAGTGAAAACTTAGATAAAGGACTGGAAAAAACCAAACAGTCCTTTTTTACAAAACTGTCACGCGTCTTCCTTGGAAAATCTACCGTCGATGCGGACGTCCTCGATCAACTGGAAGAATTACTCATTGCTTCCGATGTCGGCGTTGCGACTACCTTAAAAATCATTGATCGAATCGAAGCGCGCGTTCAACGGGAAAAGGTCATCAATTCCGAAGAACTCAACACCTTATTGAAGGAGGAAATCGCTGGCTTGCTTGCGGAAAGTTCGGTTTCCTTGGAAACGAATCAGCAAGAGCATCCCAATGAGCCTTACGTAATCATGGTGGTGGGTGTTAACGGTGTAGGAAAAACCACAACGATTGGAAAATTGGCACATCAGTTCAAATCGGGAGGTAAAAAAGTAGTCCTAGGCGCCGCCGACACCTTTCGGGCGGCCGCAGTGGATCAACTCATTATCTGGTCGCAGCGTGTAGGAGTAGATATCGTGCAGCAAGGCATGAACGCTGACCCAGCAAGTGTAGCCTTCGATACCCTTCAATCCGCCAAAGCAAACGGTGCGGATGTCGTCATCATTGATACAGCGGGAAGGTTGCACAATAAAGTGAACTTGATGAATGAATTGAGTAAGATAAAACGCGTCATGAATAAAGTGTATCCCCATGCACCGCATGAGGTTTTGCTTGTACTGGACGGCTCTACCGGTCAAAACGCTTACGAGCAGGCCAAGCAATTCGCCCAAGCTACGGATATCAATGCGCTGGCCATCACGAAATTGGACGGCACAGCCAAGGGGGGCGTGGTGATTGGTATCTCCGACCAAATGCAGATTCCAGTGAAATATATTGGTGTGGGTGAAAAAATGGAAGACCTTCAACTCTTCGATAAAACGGCTTTTGTTGAAGCGCTTTTCAATTCGTAATCAGCGTTAATCCAATTCCAAGGTGCGAATTGCATCAAGTAAGCATCAAATTCCGTAATTTCGGGCAAATTATAATTATGCTTCGTCTCCTTATTATTTGTGCAAGCCTAGTATGTTTGACAGCTCAACCCCTTTTCTCCCAACAATACAATATACGTGGGTTTGTAAGCGATGAAAAAACCGGGGAAGCGATTAGCAGCCAAAAAGTAACCTTACTTACCACCGACAGTTCGCTGGTTGCCGGAGCCGTGACGGATCAAAATGGTCTTTTCTCCATTCCAAAACTTGCTGCTGGAAACTATCTCTTGAGAATCCA
>RFQF01000114.1 GCA_009925805.1 Flavobacteriia bacterium
TAAGTCGACGCCGCTTTTACAACCCCGACATTCGTAAGAATCGTCGGGGTTTTTTGTTTTCCTCCCACCCTCAAAAGGATGTATACCTTGAAAAAGGTGAGGGAGAGCCCCGACGCTTCGGTCGGGATGCTGACTGAAACGTCAGCATAAGTCGACGCCGCTTTTACAACCCCGACATTCGTAAGAATCGTCGGGGTTTTTTGTGTTATGCCCCAAGGCTTAGCACTTTTGTGCCATTAAACTTCGATTAATAATCCTATTGGTGCTTTATCTAAGCGATTGATTTCGTTACTTTTGAACCTAATCTGTTCCCATGCAACAATTCTTAACCTTATTTGCCCTTTGTTCTCTTTTGTTTTTTTATGGACAATCCCCCGCCCATACCAATGGTCTGCGAACCCAAGTACAATTGGCCAACGGCGGTAACGATTTGTTGATTTCATGGGATGTCGACTCCTCAGCAACAGGATATAATCTCTATAAAAGAACCTATCAAAATACAAGTTGGGGTTCAGTTTTCGCCGCAATCCCTCCTCACCAATTTTCTTTCCTAGATACTGCGGTAACGCCCGGAGTGGTTTACGAATACCGTGTAATTCGCACAACTGCCACGAGTGGCTTTGGTTATGCTTGCGGAACAATCGACGGGGATATTGATTACAATCCTGGAAGATTAATTCTTGTAGTGGATACGTTTTTCCTGCCTAGTTTGGCTTCGAAAATTGATTCCTTGAAATTTTGGATTGAAGCAGACGGCTGGTTTGTAGATACCCTTCATGTTACGAGAAATCAATCGCCTAGTTTTGTGAAGGATCGAATTTATAACCTCTTCAGTTCCGATCCCAACCATGTCAAGACGGTGTTTTTGTTAGGACATGTTCCTGTTCCTTATTCCGGTGAAATCAATCCAGATGGTCACCCAGATCACTTAGGAGCATGGCCTGCCGATGGGTATTATGGGGATATGAATGGCACCTGGACGGATGTTTCCGTCAACAATCCTTCTGCGGCCGCGGTTCGCAATCAAAACGTACCAGGAGATGGAAAATTTGACCAATCGGTTTTTCAATCAGGGGTTTTGCTTGAGGTGGCAAGAGTGGATTTTTACGACCTTCCCTCTTTTCCGGAAAGTGAAACCCAAATGATGAGCAATTACCTCTCGAAATTATCCGATTTTAAAACCCGTGCATATATTCCACAGGATCTGGCCTTGGTAGAGGATAATTTTCTAGGCCTTGCAGAAGGTTTTGCAGGTAGCGGATATATTTCTGCGGCCCCTGTTGTGGGAATTTCCAACTGCATGGATAATGATTATTCCTTGCTCACCTCCCAAAATTACTTGTGGAGTTATGGTACAGGCCCTGGGTCTTATTCAAGTGCTTCGGGAATTGTCACTACCCCAGATTTTTCCAATGCTGACTACAATTCCACCTTTACCATGCTTTTCGGGAGTTATTTCGGGGACTGGGATAGCCAAGATAACTTGCTCAGGGCATCGCTAGCCTCGGGAAAGGTGCTTGCAAATGCTTGGTCAGGAAGGCCTTATTTGTATTATCATCCTATGGGCGTGGGTGAGAACATTGGCAGTTGCATTCGCTTGTCGCAAAACAATACCAATGGTTATTTGGCATCCACCTTAGGGTATTTTCAGCGTTGGGTACATATCGCGCAACTCGGCGACCCCTCCCTGCGAGCACATTATGTAGAAATGCCCACGTCGCTCATGGCATCAACGTTGCCCGAAGGAACAATCCATTTGACTTGGCTTCCCCCCGCTGTTCCTGTAGATGGTTTTCATGTCTATCGGAGGGAAAATTCGGTAAAATCGTGGACAAAACTTACAAGCCTTCCGATGCAAACGACCGCGTTTACCGATGCTGCAGTGGCAATAGGTGGACAATACACGTATATGGTACGCGCCGCAAGAAAACAAACTACGGGAAGTGGAAGGTATTGGAACCAGAGTTTAGGAATTCAAACCGCAGCGCTTGCCACAGTTGGATTGCAGGAAACCCTTGACTTTCCTTTAAGTATATGGCCAAATCCCAGCTCGGACTTTTTCCGGTTGAATGCACCAGCTGCAAGTTTTTATACAATCGTGGACCTTCAAGGCAGAAAAGTGTTCGAAGGCATTACCGAAACACCTTTTACAACAATTCAGGTGGAAGGGTGGAAGTCCGGGATATATATCTTACGATGCCGAAGCTCCTCTTTACGCTTTGTTAAGCCGTAATTGATTAATTGATGGTAAACGTGTAACCGTTCACCGTGACGGTAAAGGTATAGTCGCAAGTTCCTGAGCCATAATCAATGGTACGCACGGGTTTGCTGCTCGGCGTGATTGCTAATTTTCCGCTTACGGGAAAAGCGCAGCCAACTTTAAGGTGAATGGGAGTAATTGTTTGGCTGGAATATCCACCACCGGAAGAATAGGTAGCGTTCGTAGTTCCCGTAATATCGTATTCATCGTCCATATAATTTAACAAGGTAGCATACCCTTGGGTCCAAGTTCTAATTCTTGACGAAGTATATTGAACTACTTCACCCGTGGTCATCGTCGCAGTGCCATTGATTTGTACATTGAAATGGGGTTGCCCGTTATTATTCAAGCCTACATTGGTCACGGTTTTCGTGCCATCGTATTTTATATCATTGACATAATAATTGTCGGTTGTATGGGTGATTACCGTTCCAGGAGAAGCGTATGCTCCCGTGAAAGTGGTAATAATTTTTCCTCTTCGTGTTTTTCCATCATTGCAAGTGCAATTGGAATTACCATAATCCACCGTAAGTACTTTTGGGCTCACCGTGGTGTCAAGCGTAATCAATACATTGCACGGCGTTTTAAGCACATTAACATCTTGTCCTGGGGAAGCGAATACAACTTCACCCATTTTATAGTATACCATGTTTCCGGTAATTGCTTGATCTGAAATGTTGGTCATTTCGTCAAAAGCCGTCTCAATTTTGTAGTTCCACACAGCAGAGGCGTCATTATCGTATTTCTTTTTTCCACAACCAAAAAGGAGAAGTATGCTCGTTAAGCAGATTAAATGTGTTGTTTTCATGTCATTTAATTTAAATTGATTTTCTTTTTAAGTTCTGGGGTAATGCCATTTTTATGCAGGTAGATATTCAAGGTTTTATAGCGAAAATAGGCTTCAGAAACATACAAATATCCTTTAGGATAATTTCCGGTTCCCCAAGAGTTTTTCACCAATAAATAGTTTGTCCCGTTTTGATCCTTGTATAAACCAACGATATGCATGCCATGATCGTCGGTGGTGGTTTTGTTGTCGTAGGCTTTTTGGCGCAATTCAGGGGTAATTAGTTGCTCCTTCCCCGGGGTTAAAAATGCGTTGGAGTTCCTTTCTGCTCCGGCATCGTTGAAATTGCGGTTATCTTTTCCGGACATTTGGATGTTATTCTCCGAGGGCACCAAAGCAATTCCGTTTCTAAAGCTAAACCCTTTCTCCGAAACATCGGCTCCCCAAGCGACAGTATACCCATTCGTCAAGGCGTGTTCAACCGTTGCCATCAAATCGTCTAAGCCCACATTGTAGGAATCTCCCCAGTTGTAATTGTCGGGAATGGCCAACTGGCATTTCGCATACGCCGCGTGGTTGGTAAACGAGGTGAGGGAAACGTAGTCGTCCATGTTGAGGCCAATACTTGTGGCATAACTTTGAGGCGTATATTTTTTTCCGTTGTATTCAAATTCTTTGATGTCTTTGCCTAAGTAAGCGTCTAAAATACCTTGGATTGCCCCTTTCCAATGGGAACTGATGCTGCTATTCATGCCCAAGGCTTTTAGCAATCCTTGCATGGCGCCGTTCAATACTTCAAAAAACTCCGAATGGTCGTAGTTTTCTGTGGAATTTAGGCCTGTGTAAACTGAATAGGGAACAATGCCATGGTTTTTAATCACCCAAGGGATGTCGTGAAACGCGCCCCCTTCGCCAAAATTAATTTTACCGTCCATACGGATAAACTTATCGGCTTTGTTTTCATATGATTTGCGCACTACATACATTTCAGAAAGCGGTTCTGCCTTTACTCCTTTTCGTAATAGTTCCGATTCAAAGAAAGAAAGACCGGAAAAGCTCCAACAAGTACCCGTTTTCCCTTGGCTTTGCACGGGGGTAGCATCCAAATGATACACTTTTGTAAACTGATAGGAGCTACCTTCCACGTTGGTGGTAGTTTGACAAAAAGTAACTACTGAGAACAGCATCAGTAACGACACGAAGGAATGTTTCATACGATTATTTTAGTACCCAAGCATCAATAGATGCTTCTTGAGCTTTCATTTTTATATTCTGGAGGGACTCCTCGGATAAACCGGAGCCAATCGAAACTTTATACAAGCCTCCTTGACGGAGCGTTTTTGCCTCAAATCCCATGTTTCGAAGTTTATTTTGGAAACGCTCAGCATTGTCATTATTGGAAAAACATCCCGCAATTAAATGCATCGAGGTAGCTTGAATGAAGGGTTCTTGAACCCTTTTATCTTCCATGGGAGTTAAAGGATGCTCTTCCACCGTTGCTAATGAATCGGGTTGAATCAATGGAAGTGCTTGAAGGGTAGCATCTAAAGGAGAAAAGCGTAACTGTTGATAGGAATACTCCGCAGTGCGTGGTTGCTCCATGAAGTTAAAATCATGGTACGATATCAATCCCGATTCAAAGGCTGGCGTTTTTACTGGAATCCAAACGGAATAAAAAGCCAAGGGTAAGACTACTGCAGCAGCTGCGGCATATCGGAGCAGTCTTTTTCGATTCGATGATCGTGGAAGTTCGATGATGCTTGGTTTATCGGGAGCGACAGCTTGTATCGCAGGGATAAATTCAACCAATTCTAAGCCATAAGAATGGAGCAGCAGGTTTACACTTCGGTCTTGTTCGAATTGAATATTATGCTCCGCATCTTTCCAAAAAACACCAATGTGCTCCAATTGTAGTCGATTCCCTTGGTCGATCGTTTGCTGCCATTCAACGACGCGGTCCTTAACAAAATGCTCGCTTTCAGGATAGCTCAAGTTGTTTTCCGAGGAACAATGCTTGATAAGTTGACCATCGTTGTTTTGCAATTTAATATTAAACGACACATTCTTACTTGGCGGCAAAGCTATACCTCTAGTATAATCAAGGTGTGCGCTTTTGACTTTAACAATGAATCCCCCAAAAGATGGAATCACCACACATTCGTTGGTTTGAAGCAGGGAAAACACTAACTGTTCAACACTTTTCATCTATCAAAAATACGACATTGTAAAAAAAAAACCAAGCTCATGATTAAAGCCGCTGCAAAACCTTTTCCACATCTTCGGGACAATCAATATTGGGAGTTTCCAACAAAGTAAGGGCGGTGTGAATCCGATAACCGTGAAAGAGCCACCTCAGCTGTTCAAGCGATTCGCTTTTTTCCCATTCGCACATTGGAAGTTGGCAAATTTCTGCCAAGGTTTTTTTTCGATAAGCATACAAACCAATATGGCGGTAAAAAACAATATCCGAAGGATAAGTCGCTGCGGGAATCGGATTTCGGCTAAAGCACAGGGCCTCACCATTTTTGTTCGTAACAACTTTAATTCTGTTGGGATTGCTTAAATCCATGGGGTCGTTTACGGGGATTATTAGCGTTCCTAGGGCGGTCAAAGGATTTCGAAACAAGGCCAAGAGTTCGCTTAATTGTCGGTGATCCACCAAAGGTTCATCGCCTTGAATGTTGATAATTACATCCATTTCTTCGAATTTGGAGGCAACTTCCTGGCAACGCTCAGTCCCGGAATTGTGGGACACGTGGGTCATTTGCGCTTTTCCTCCGAATGAAAGTACATGTTCAAAAATCCGTTTGTCGTCGGTAGCTACAATTAAATCCGTGAGTTCGGGGCATTGTTTTGCCCCTTCATAAACCCGCTGAATCATGCTTTTTCCTTTAAGATCAATCAGCGGTTTTCCCGGAAATCGGCTCGATGCGTAACGTGCGGGGATAATGCCAAGAACCTTCATTAGAATTTCATAGCAAGTTGAACTAGAAAATTCCGAGGCGCTTGAATATCACCGGGGCGCGAAGTGGTTTCGGTATTGAAGACATTATTGGCAATGAACGAAACTTTAATTCGGGCATCAACCTGATAACTTACCCGCGCATCAAAGGTGATATTTCCTTTGTTGTAGATTTTTCGATAGTCCTTTAATCCAGGTAAGATGTACGTGTTTCCGGCAATGGCATCCTCAAAGACCTTGTCAATGTTCTTCATATAGCTGTTGTAACGGTTGGATATCCCAAATCCCCATTTCTTATAAACGGCTTCAACATCTGCCCTTACCAGATGGTTAAAGCGATACTTCAAAAGGTGCGTTGTGGTATCGGAATTATACACGGTATACTTCGGATTAGCATTCAAAGAGATAGGGTTCATGTAGGTGTAGCCAATCAGGGATACGACTTCCACCTCCTTTATTTTTCCTGTACTATTGAAGGATAATTCCAATCCGGTTATGCGTGCTTTTTCCACATTCTGCGCCCCAAAACCGATGATTTGCTGAATCGTGTATCCGTAAGTTTGTTGTAAATAAGTAAGTTCACTGATGCCTTGGGGCGTATAAATATCGATGGCAGTCCCGTTTTTTGGATTATAAAATCCAAAAGAAAATTCGATCAT
>RFQF01000115.1 GCA_009925805.1 Flavobacteriia bacterium
ATTTTTGTTCCTCATCAATCACCATTAATCCAAGGTCTTTAAAATGTACTTCCTTCCCTAAAATACCATGTGTGCCTACTAAAATATCAATCTTGCCTTCCTTCACCTTGGCAATCGTTTCTTTTTTCTGTGAGGCAGATTTAAATCGGTTTAAGAAATCTATTTCGATTGGAAAATCTTTAAGTCTTTCCTTAAAGGTTTTAAAATGCTGAAATGCTAAAATGGTTGTTGGAACCAACACTGCTACTTGCTTTCCGTCTATGGCTGCTTTAAATGCTGCACGAATAGCCACCTCGGTTTTACCAAAACCAACATCTCCACATACCAATCGATCCATTGGTGCTGGCGCTTCCATGTCTTTTTTAACATCCATGGTTGCCTTAAATTGATCCACCGTATCTTCGTACATGAAGGAAGCTTCCAGTTCATTTTGAAGGTAGGTGTCGGGGGAATAGGCGAAGCCCGGCTGCGCTTTTCGTTGGGCGTACAACTTAATCAGGTCGTAGGCCAATTCCTTGATTTTCTTCTTGGTTTTATTTTTAAGGGTGGCCCAAGCTTGGGTACCTAGTTTGTTAACCTTTGGGATGGACCCTTCTTTTCCCGTAAACTTAGAAATTCGGTGTAATGAATGGATTCCGACGTATAGTACGTCTCCGTCTTTATATACCAAGCGAACGGCTTCTTGAGGTTTCCCGTTAACGTCGATGGTCTCAAGTCCCGAGAACATGCCTACGCCGTGGTCAATGTGGGTGACATAATCTCCTTTTTGCAGGTTGTAGAGTTCTTTCAAGGTTAACGCCTGACTTGCCTGACGAAATCCTTCTTTCAATTGGAACCGGTGGTAACGTTCAAAAACTTGGTGATCAGTATAGCAAACCAATTTCAAGGAGGGAAGAACGAATCCTTCATGCAACGCAAAGTGATTTCGTACAATGGGGAGTTCTTCTCCGGTATCTTCAAGTATCTGTTCAATGCGTTCTAGTTGACGGGGTTGGTTGGAGAAAAAGTGTATTTGGTAGTTTTGGGAATGATAGTGTGTTAAGTCGGCGCGGAGAAGCTCCATGTTTTTATTGAAGGCGGGTTGGGCATTGGTGGTAAAATTAATTACGCAGGGCGTCAAGGGTTTTGAGCTGTTTCCCCATATTATTTGTGCATGATGTTGTAAGGAGTTTTGTAATTGTTCCAGGTTGAGGTAAAGCGCTTCCGGAGGGGTTAAAGGCAGGGTGGTTTTTGTTTCTTGGTAAATTTTTTCGGCTTTGTGGAACATTTTCTGAACGATGTCTTCCAATACTTGTGGGTGATGGATCCAACAGAGGGCATCTTTGCCTAAGTAGGAAAACAAATCTCCCACCTCTTGCAATAATTTGCTTGATTGTACATTGGGAAGAATATTGAAAAATTTGAAATGGGCTTTAGAAAGCTGGGAGGTTGCTTCAAAACTTCGGATAGACTCCACTTCATTGCCAAAAAATTCCACGCGGTAAGGTTGGTCCGAGGAAAAGGAAAAAACATCCAAAATACCTCCTCGAATGGCAAACTGACCGGGTTCATAAACAAAATCCACGCGTTCGAATCCGTATTCAAGGAGCAGGTCATTGAGGAAATCTTGCGTATAGTCCTTGCCTACCTCCAACTTCATGGTGAGATGTACCAATTTTCTTTGAGTTGGCACTTTTTCAAACAAGGCTTCAGGATAGGTAACCACGAGCACCGATTTATCGGAATTCATGCGTTCTAATACTTCTGCGCGATAAACCACATTTGCGTTGTCGGTTTCCTCCAACTGATAGGGGGTTTTCATGGAAGCCGGGAAGAACAAGGCTTTTTGTTGGTCGCTGCACAATCCTTGCAAATCGTTCAGAAAATACGCTGCAGATTCTTTATCATCGAGGATGAAAACATGTTTACCTTTCTTTAATTCGGTCAATGCAGTGGCGAAAAGCGCCAAGGATGAGCCGTAAAGACCTTCCCAACACAGCATTTTTTCTCCGTTACGCAAGTGATTCAAAGTTGCGCTTAGTTCCGGGGCATGTTGAGCTATTGCTAGCACTGAGGCATTTTCCATGCGGCCTGCAAAGGTAGAAAAAGGATTAATTCTTGGGGGATATCAAGCTAAAAAAGCCATGGCTTTTTCTACCATCCATTTCGATCCTACGTAATAGGGTGCGCGTTGATGCAACGAGGTAGGCGATATTTCGAGTATTCGTTTTCTTCCGGTAGTCGCAAGCCCTCCGGCCTGCTCTGCAATCCAAGCCAAAGGATTACACTCGTACAGCAAGCGCAGGCGTCCTTGGGGTGAGGCGGGCACCTCGGGGTAAATATAAATGCCTCCTTTGATCAAATTGCGATGAAAGTCTGCTACCAAAGACCCAATATATCTGCCCGAATAAGGCATTCCGGTTTGATTCTCACGGCTTTGGCAATACTGGATATAACGAACTAAGCCTTGCTCGCATTCTTGGATATTCCCTTCGTTCATCGAATAAATTCGGCCATTTTCCGGCATTCGCATGGTCTCATGGGACAGCATAAATTGTTCTTTTACGGGATCCAAGGTATACCCATCCACACCGTTTCCGGTCGTGTAGACCAGCATGGTCGAAGACCCGTACAAGACGTAACCCGCGAACACTTGTTCCGTGCCTGGCTGCAACATGTCGTTTAAATCGGGCATCGTTCCTTTTGGTGAAATCCTTCGGTACACGGAAAAAATGGTACCTATGGAAACATTTACATCGATGTTGCTTGAACCGTCGAGGGGATCAAAAAGCACCACATATTCCCCATTCAGCCCTGCATCCGAAGGAAAGGCTAGGTAATCGTCGTTTTCCTCAGAAGCAATGGCACAAACGATTCCACAGGATTGAAAGGCACGGATGAACGCCTCATCCGCCAAGACGTCTAATTTCTGTTGTGCTTCGCCTTGCACATTTAAGTTGCCTTGTTGGCCCAGAACGTGTTCAAGTAATCCAGCTCTTCGTATATCTAAACTGAGTGAAATCGCAGGCTCAGAAATGGCTTGAATTAGGGTAGCTAAATCCTTGGAGGAAATTGGTTCCTTCATGAATTAAACAAACCAATTTGCGTAAACCTCCTGGGTTTGAACCGGGTTAAGAATGAGTACCGGAATTAAGGCGTCGTTGGTAATGATTTGCTGCTCGTAATTCGCGTTAAAAATCCCCAAAAAGCTCGTACGATTCAGGTTCATGATAGCAATTAAGTCGGCATCAATACTCCTTGCATGACGGATAACTTCATGCTGAAAATCCTTGCTTGGAAGAATCTCAGCATCCATTGCAATGTTCCGCTCTTTAAAGTAACGGGTACAAAAGGCAACATGGTCTTTCAATTCTTCTTTAAGGTCCTCATCCGATTCTGAAGGCGTAACGATGTGCACTTTTGAATTAAAATAACCTGCAAGTTTCGCAACGGTGGATAATTTCTGCAAGGTTTCGCTGTGTAAATCCAAAGGAACAACGATAGAATTGAACCCCCCAGATTTAACTTGTTTCTCTTGCACAATAACGAAAGGAGTTTGCGAACTGGTCACCACACGTAATGCATGACTTCCAACTACATTTTGCCATCCATGAGCCCCGTGCGTTCCCATAAAAATCAATTCCGCCTGATGTTCTTCAGCAAACAAGGAAATATCTTTGAAAATATTCCCTACTCTTACGTTGTTGGTTAACGTCACGCCTTCCTGGGCATTATTTGCGATAATTTCATCAATTTTATTCACCGCATCATTGATTTTATCGGTGTCACTAACTACGTGTAAAATGTGAATTGTAGTGTGCGATTTAGAGGATGTTTCAATAGCATGACGAAGGGCAATGTCCGCAACAGACGTAAAGTCGTGAGGAACAATAAATGATTTGTGTTTCATAAATTAAGTATATTTCATGACAAATTTAATGGAAAGTTCCTACATTTAGGAGCCTAACAGCACATTAATATTTGAAAATTGTCAGGTTTATTTAATACGGGTAAACAGGTGTGAAGATAATTGGAAGGCTAATAAAAAAAACAACCGAAATTGGTTATCGCAGGATTAATCGAAAAATGTTGGGTCACCAACATCAGGAGCTCGTATTGCGCAACCTGTTAATCAAAGCAAAAAGTACCGATTTCGGAAATGCCCATGATTTTGTTAAAATCCTTAAAAGAAAGGACTTTATAGCAATTTTTCAGGAGAAAGTACCCATTGAGGATTATGAAGATTTCCATGAAAAGTGGTTAAAACATACGATTAACGGTAAAACGGATTGCACCTGGCCAGGAAAAATAAAATACTTTGCGCTTTCCTCTGGAACCACAGGAAGCCCAAGTAAACGTATTCCCGTGAGTATCGATATGATTCGGTCCTTTCAACGCAGCAGCATACGCCAATACGCCAATTTACATACCTTAGATCTAGACGAGTATTTTTTTGGTTCCTCCGGATTGGCTGTTGGGGGCTCGAGTAAACTAAAAAAAATTGGAGAGCGCTATGAAGGAGATTTGAGCGGTATACTCAAAAAACATGCTTCAATTTTAGTAAAACCGATTACCAAACCCAACAATAACATCGCACAAATTTCGGATTGGAACTTGAAATTGAATGCGATGGTGGATCAAGCTCCCAAGTGGAATATTGGCATTATTGCAGGAATTCCAAGTTGGTGTGTCATGCTCATGGAGCGCATCGTGGAAAAATATAAATTAACCTCCATCCATGATCTTTGGCCTAATCTCAGGGTATACGCTCATGGCGGTGTTTATATGGAGCCCTATGAAGCACGCCTAAAGAAACTGAGTTCAAAACCCATTTTCCTGTTAGATACCTACCTTGCCAGTGAAGGGTATTTTGCCTTTCAAACAAGCCCAGAAGAGAAAGGGATGAAATTGTTGTTGAACAGTGGTATATTCTTCGAATTTATTCCATTTGACTCCCGTTTTTTCAATGAAGATGGAGAGTTAGTTTCCAACACCAAAGCCTTGAGTTTAAGTGAAGTTAAAGAAGGGGTCGACTACGCGCTCGTCATCACCACCAACGCTGGACTTTGGCGATATCTCATTGGTGATTTGGTACGTTTTGTAGATGTTCGAGATCACCGACTCATCATATCGGGAAGGATAAAACAATTCTTGAGTTTATGTGGCGAGCACCTTTCGCTCGATAATATCAACCAAGGATTACATTTGCTAAATGCTACGAAACCGCGAGTTGGTGCAGAATTTACCATCCTGGTTGACAAAGAACATCAACTCCACCATTGGTTCGTTGAACTGTTGGATTCTGAGGATGATCCCGAAAATATCATGCGCGAATTGGACGGTATTCTTTGCCAACTGAATGACGACTATGCTTCAGCAAGAAAGTACAATTTGGCGAACCCAAAGATAACTGTGGTTCCCTCGGGCACTTTCTACAACTTTATGCAATCCTTTACAAAATTTGGCTCTCAAACCAAAATGCCGCGGGTACTCAACGATAAACAACGTAAAGATTGGCTTGCGTTTCTGGGTAAAAGTTAACCAATCCTGCGCTTATTGAATAGCGAGTTTTTCGTAAAAGAATACGAACAAGAGAATTCCAACGAACTTTGATATGCCCGAGCAATTTTGGATAGCTCTACATCATAACTCACCCCAAATTGTATCCCTCCAATATCCAATAAAAAGGTAGGAGACAACGTTCCTGTGGAGCTCACATAGGTGCCAAAACACACATAGGCGTCATTTTTCAAGCGCGTCAATTCAGCGGTTTGTTGCATTTTGAGTTTTACGAGTGCGGCATAGCGTCCTAAATAATGCTTACCCTGCAGGAGTTGCATGGTTTTAAGTTCGATGGCATAATTTCGGCTCAAAGCAAGTTCGGCTTCTGCATGCATTCCCACTTTGGTATATAAACGGTCGAGGGTGATTTCATTATACCTGAGTTTAGGCCGATTCAAGTGTTGCGCAACAAATCCCAAGTTCATGGTATTAAGCCGACTGTTGCCAACTTGCTTCGCGCTATTGATTAAGGCAAACGAAATGCCTGCAGAAGCATCAACATAACTAAATTTCGGGATTTGATTTGGTTCATTAACGGCCATGTTTGGGTCGAAAGCACTGCCATTCCATTGCGAATACCATTGCAGTTTCGATAAATCTGCCGATCGGTTTGTATAGGCCAATTGTATTCCTGCCGAAACTCGGGTCTTTGGTGAGGTCACCAAGTGGCCGCTCAAGGTGCCTCCAAGAGCATTGTTCCCAAACTTGGACAATCCCCCAACATCGCGTAAAAAATGCAGACCAGCCCCAAGATAGGAGCGGTTATTGAATGCGTTTTTTCCGAAAGTAAATTCCGCACTTCCCAGGGTTGTCGAAAACGAAGTCCCCGAACCTACCCACTGATTTTTTTGCTGGAGCGAAAAGCGTTCAAACCCATCAAACTTACCTGCTGTGGATGGATTCAAGACCAATAAACATTTATCGTATTGGGTAAAAAACAAATCTTGGGCTCGAAGGATGAAACAAGAAAACAGCGCCCCAAAAAAAACTGCACTTTTCATGTTCAATTAACGAATAAGGGTAAGGTT
>RFQF01000116.1 GCA_009925805.1 Flavobacteriia bacterium
GTAAAAACGGTAGTTTGAATCATCGAAATACAAACTTTCATAGCGCATTTCGCGGCGTTCATCGATTTCAAGCACGAAATAATGTTCTTGAAGTAAAGGTAAGATTTGATTTAATGTACTTTTGTCCAACGTAAATTTGGTATCCATGCGGTTCATGAGGCTTACTCGGTTTGCATCGACCAAGGATATTCCTTCGAATGGATGGAGTGATAGCAACGTGGTGGTTTCGGTCATAGGTATTCCAAAGGTACGTGTATTTTTGTTTTTTGTTTCCAAGGTAGATCGAGAGTACCAATGGAATATGAACCAATAAATGCAAGTATGAAAAAAATCATGGTTTTAGGGGCGGGAGAATTGGGGAAAGAGTTTGTGATTGCCTGCCAACGTTATGGGCAATACGTGATCGCGGTAGACAGTTACGACGGTGCACCGGCCATGCAGGTAGCTCATGCATTTGAAGTGATCGATATGCTCGACGGCGATGCCCTGGATTCGATCATGGCAAAACATGCTCCCGATATTATCGTACCTGAAATTGAAGCAATACGCACCGAACGATTTTTTACCTACGAACAACAAGGAATTACCGTGGTTCCCAGCGCAAAAGCTGCCAATTTCACCATGAACCGTAAGGCAATTCGGGATTTAGCAGCCCAAGAATTAGGACTTAAAACAGCGAAGTATCGGTACGCTACCCATTTTGAAGAATTTTGTGAAGCAGTCGCTTTTTGTGGATTTCCTTGTGTGGTCAAACCGTTGATGTCGAGTTCCGGGAAGGGACAATCGGTCATTCAAAGCGCGTCTGACCTGAAGAAAGCATGGAACTATGCCATGGAGGGTTCCCGTGGGGACCTAAAAGAAGTGATTGTGGAGGCGTTTGTGCGCTTCGATTTTGAAATTACGTTATTAACGGTTACCCAGCAAAATGGACCTACCTTGTTTTGTCCTCCAATCGGGCATCGGCAAGAACGTGGTGATTACCAGGAAAGTTGGCAACCTATGCCCATGAACGAAGCACACCTCTTGGAGGCTTGCCGCATGGCGGAGCAAGTGACCAAGGCACTCACCGGTGCAGGTTTGTGGGGCGTTGAGTTTTTTATTACCGAGGAAGGACCTTATTTTTCGGAATTATCCCCAAGGCCGCACGACACGGGCATGGTTACGTTGGGAAATACCCAGAATTTCAATGAATTTGAGCTGCACGCACGGGCAATTCTTGGGTGGCCTATTCCGGAAATTCGCTTACTTCACGCCGGGGCAAGTGCCGTGATTTTATCCACTACAAATCTTGATAATCCAAAGTTACGGGGCATTGAACAGGCGGCAACCTTCCCTGGCACGGATATTCGTATTTTTGGCAAACCCTCCGCTAGACCTTTCCGACGCATGGGAGTTACCCTTTCTTATGGTCAGGAAACGGTCGATTTTCATGTGGAACAAGCTCGAACAATGGCATCTTTAATTTCAATTTACTAATTCCATGAACCGAAAAATAAACCCGTTTCTTTCTTTGACGCTTTTACTGGGTATTTTCTTGTTGGCTTCTCCCTCGTGGGCCGTCGATATTCGCTATACCTTGAAAATGGCCAAACCTCAAAACCACTACTTTCAAGTGGAAATGAATGCATGGGAAATTGAGTTGAATGGCCAGAAAGGATTTGTCCTGAACTATGAAGTTTATGCCTTTGAACTAAGTGTGCGCACCAGTTTCTTGGATGAAACCCACGGATTTGTGAGCGGGCCAAGCATGTTCATGTATTTGGATGGCTTCAAAGAAACAGGAGGCCAACTAACCGTACAACCCCATACTTCGTTCAAGAAAATTTCTACGGGGTTGATGGCCAAATCATCCGCCGGAAAACAAGGGAATCAGCAGGTGTTTTCGTTCGATTCCTACGACCAATTGGTGGATTGTCCTCTGGAGATCGGTAATCAGGAAATTTTTGAATTTACTGCTGCGGGCGTTAAGCATACGGTGGCCATGTATGGCGAAGCCAACTACGACCAGGAATCCTTAAAGCGCGACATGGCGAAGATTGTTGAGGAGGAAACGAAAATCGTGGGCGAAAATCCGAATTCGTTTTATGTGTTTATCGTGCACAATGTGGTGGGGGGTGACGGTGGTCTGGAACATAGCAACAGTGCGGTGTTGAGTGTGGATCGGTGGACCTATGAAGGGGGTAATTACTTGAATTTTCTGAATTTAGTAGCCCACGAGTATTTTCACTTGTGGAACGTGAAACGCATCCGTCCTATGGCACTGGGTCCGTTTGATTACGACCATGAAGTTTACACCACCTTGCTCTGGGTTATGGAAGGGTTTACCTCGTATTACGATGAATTGATCATGCGCCGATGTGGGTTTTATACCAAAGAGGAAATGCAGCGAAAAATTCAAAGCGCTATCAACTACGTTGAAGGATCCATTGGTTCGCGCGTTCAACCGGTGGCCCATGCCAGTTTTGACGCTTGGATTAAAGCCTACCGTCCCAATGAAAACAGTGCCAATACCACCATGACCTACTATTCTCGCGGAATGGTCATCGCTGCCGTCTTCGATGCCATGATTGTACAACACTCGAAAGGTACCCAAGGCTTGGACCATGTACTAAAAGACCTATATCAAACCTATTATTTAGGCAAAAAGCGAGGATTCACCGATGAAGAATTTAAACTCATGGTGGAGAAATATGTCGGAAAAAGTCTGACGGGTTTTTTTGATCAATACATCAACGGAACCGATGTAATTCCTTACAACGATTTTTTTCTGCCCATGGGTATTCAAGTGGAGGAAGTGGGAAGCATTAAACCCCTTTTCGGGGCAACCGTCGCGGAAGAAGAGGGGAAGGTGCTTGTGAAAAGCATTCGGGCCGGCTCCGCTGCAGAGGATGCAGGCATTAGCGTTAACGACGAAATCATAGCTTGCATGAAGTATCGGGTGGACAAGGCCATGCTCGATGGTATTATGAATAGCGCGGAAATCAACGATGAATTTGAACTCACACTGGCAAGGACTAAATTAATTCGTAGCGTAAAGGTTAAAATTACCGGACAAAAACGCGTTTCTTACCTGTTTAATAACGTACCCACCGATGCATCACTTCCTTTGTACAATTATTGGCTGCGTTAGCAGTGCGGTGCTCTATGCGCAGTTTGTTAATGTCAGGATAAGTCCTGCAGACCGAAGGCCAACCGAACCTTCCGTGGCAATTAACCCATTAAATCCCTCAGAAATTGCTGCAGGAGCTGTACTGGACGAGTATTATTATTCTCAGGATGGCGGAAAATCGTGGAGTGTTAACAGCATTTCAAGTCCTTATGGGGTGTACGGTGACCCGGTATTGCGCTTCGACAGCAAAGGAAGGTTGTATTATTTCCACTTGTCCGATTATGAAAAAGGAACATGGATCGATCGAATTGTATGTCAATACAGTGACCGCTGCGCTATTCCGAGCGCCTTCAGTAAAGGAAGTTATCCCAAACCAAACGGTAGCAAGGCCCAAGATAAACATTGGGTGGATATTGATCCCAACACGGGAATTATTTACATGACTTGGACGCAATTTGATAAGTACGCTTCAAAGTTGAAGACCGATTCATCCCGCATCATTTTCAGTAAGTCCATAGATCGAGGGCTTTCATGGACTGACCCTAAGGTTATTTCCTTCTACAACGGCGATTGTTTGGATGGCGATAACACCGTTGAAGGGGCGGTGCCCGTTGTAGCTAAGAATGGCAAGTTGGTTGTGATTTGGACCGGGCCGAAGGGATTGGTGATGCAGGAATCCACCGATCAAGGAACTACGTGGCTGCCGAAGGAGCAAACGCTGTTTGCCCATCCCGGGGGATGGGATTATAAGGTTCCTGGGATAAATCGGTGCAATGGGTTGCCGGTATTGCAACTGGACCGAAGCGGGGGAATCAACGATGGAACGATGTACCTGACCTGGACGGATCAACCCAAAAATCCCAACGATACCGAAGTTTGGCTTGCCAAATCACAGGATCTTGGAAAAACATGGTCGAAAGCCATCCGTGTGAATCAGGATGCAACAAAAACCCACCAGTTCATGGCGACCATGGCCATAGACCAGGCGAACGGCACCTTGCATTGGTTATACTACGACCGTGCTCGAGCGAAAAATCCGAATGAAACGGAAGTGGTGTGGGTAAAATCTAGCGATGGAGGCAATACTTTTACCTCGGAATATGTGTCTGAAAAACCGTTTGTTCCTTATTCAAAAGTCTTTTTTGGAGACTACATTGCTTTAGCAGCCTACCAAGAGAAAGTGGTTCCGCTTTGGATTCGCATGGACATGGGCAAAACTTCGTTGTGGACAACAGTTATTGAGAGCGCTCCATAGCGGGTGGATTGTAATCAAGCGTAAAAGGGCTTTCCCGTAAGTAACCTATTTCTTTTTACCTTAGTAGCAAAACAATGTTCATGAGTGAAGAACTAAAAGAATGCCCTTCGTGCCAATGTCCTTATGGATACGAAAGAAATGATACCCAATACGTCTGTCCTGAATGTTCTTTCGAATGGACAGCGGCCCAGGAAGCTGTGGCGGAGCTTGGAAGCGATGATTTGGTAGTATTAGATGTGAATGGAGTGGTCCTTGTAAATGGTGACAATGTGGTTGTTATAAAAGATTTACCCATTAAAGGCGCTCCGAAATCCATTAAATCAGGTACCAAGGTGAAAAACATCCGGCTTGCCTACGGGGATCACAACATCGATTGTAAAATTGAAGGTTTTGGTGCCATGGCCTTAAAATCAGAGTTTGTAAAAAAGGCGTAAATTATATTCGAAATTTTACATACCTGTTCCGTGAAAAAAACATTCTGTATTTTAATCGCTTGTTGCTTGTTGTCTCAATGGGTGCAAGCCCAGCAGTGGCAACCTTTGGTTGATTTTCCCGGTGTTGAACGAGATGATGCTGTAGGTTTCAGCATTGGAGACACCCTTTATGTGGGCAGTGGACTCAGTCCATGGTGGGCTCCGCAATCCGATTTTTACGGTTTTGACATAGCCTCCCAGCAATGGTTTTCTGTCGCAGGATTGCCCCAAGGAATGGAGCGTCAGTATGCAACGGGTTTCGTGGTAAATGGAAAAGGATTTGTCTTTGGTGGCTATAATGGTTCAAGCTATTTAAATGATTTGTGGCGATACAATCCGATTCAAAATACATGGGATGCTTGCGCGCAACTGCCTGGTTCGGGACGTTCTGGATCGACTTCCTTCGTTTTAAACAATTTGGTATATGTCATCGGTGGGAAAAATGCCGCAACGGCAGCATTGGATGAGGTTTGGTGTTACGATGCCGCTTTGGATGCTTGGGTTCAACAGCCCAATTTACCTTTTGGTGCTCGTTGGCGAGCCTCTGCCGCGACGCATGCCGGAATTGGGTATTTGCTATTCGGGAGAAATGAAAACAATGCATTCTTAAATGATTTTCATTCCTTCGATCCTTTGACAAATCAATGGGTAGCTTTGCCAAGTTTCCCCTCCTTGGGCAGGAGTCATGCAGCAATGTTTGGTTTGGACAACGGTATTTACACGTGTTTTGGATTGGACAGTTTAGGCCATTCCATGAATGATTTATGGACCTTTGATCAGGTTGCTGCTTCATGGAATGCATTGCCTGGATTGCCAGATGTAGGTCGTCGAGGAGGTGTATGTGCATCAACGGGTACAGCAATGTATTACGTTACGGGCATTGATGAGGGTAACACTCGGTTAAAAGATGTTTGGATGTATTCACCCTTTCTTGGAAACGCACCCCTTTCAATCGACGTCATTCCAACATTGCTAGGAACCTATGATTTAATGGGAAATGAAACGCAGGAAATCCCTAACAAGGTAATGATCCAACGTTATTCTGACGGCAGCGTCAAAAAAATCCTTAGGGTAGAATAAAGTGCTATTCCAGCACCTTGAGGTTAGCAAATTTTAGCAAGACCGTTTTCGAGCCGTGATGCGGAAAGAAAATTACAGCTTTTTTGTCCGCTCCGTTCCCTTCTAATTGGGTAACGCGTCCTTTTCCAAAGCGGCTATGTTCCACGGTGGTTCCTACCAAAATTGCACTGAAATCTGAGGCGCCTCCGGGTTTGGCTGCAGCATCGCTCAAGGACTTTAGGGATTTGTGCGCGGGAGATGGGTTGAATTTTGGATTCAGTCCTCCCGACAAAGGACGGTCGCCTCCTCCCATCAAGGATTTCCCCTGTTGACTCCGCATTGGGCTTTCGAGGTGGAGGTATGCAGCATCAATTTCATCCAAAAAGCGGCTCGGTTCACTTTTGAAACTTTGATTGTACAAAAAGCGAATTCCTGCATAAGACAAGGTGCAAGATTGCATGGCCCGGGTAAGGGCTACGTAGAAAAGCCTGCGTTCCTCCTCCAGTTCACTACGGGAACTCGTGGCCATCTGGGAAGGAAATAAGTTCTCCTCCATTCCCACAATATACACATGCGGAAATTCCAACCCTTTGCTGGAGTGAATCGTCATTAACGATACATGATTTTTTTCTTCCCCT
>RFQF01000117.1 GCA_009925805.1 Flavobacteriia bacterium
AACTTTTCCCCTACGAGTGCATTCATCAAGGTGGACTTGCCTACATTTGGACTTCCCACGATGTTCACGAAACCTGATTTATGTGCCATTATTCGGCAAAGGTAGTCAATTGCCGGCGGAATGAGGAAAACGAACACAGGTTGTAGGAAGTTTAGTACCTTCGTAAGGTGAACGTGGACGAATTGTATATGCAGCGCTGCATCGACCTGGCATATCTTGGTTCAGGCGCTGTGGCCCCCAATCCGATGGTGGGATGTGTTATTGTGAAAGACAATGAAATTCTAGGAGAAGGCTATCACAGGACGTTTGGAGGACCTCATGCAGAAATTGAAGCATTGAGGAATGTAAAAAACGGCCAAAACCTCAAAGGCTCTACGGTGTATATATCCTTGGAGCCGTGTACTCATTTTGGTAAAACGCCTCCTTGCATTACGTCCATTATTGAAATAAAACCCCGCAGGGTAGTTATCGGCAGCCGCGACGCCAATCCAACCGTCGCTGGAAAAGGCATAGACCGATTGCAACGGGAAGGCATCGAAGTGGTGGAGGGAATTTTGGCAGAAGCCTGCCGCGAATTGAATAAACGGTTTTTTACCTTCCACGAAAAACGGAGGCCCTACATCATTTTGAAGTGGGCGCAAACGCAAGACGGCTTTTTGGATCGCAACCGCGAGGAAGATGAAACGGGAATACAATGGATTTCCAGTCCAGAAACACAGACCTTGGTGCATCAATGGCGTGCCGAGGAATCGGGAATTTTGGTAGGACGAAATACGATATTAAACGATAATCCTTCGTTAACCGTTCGGCAAGTTTACGGGAACAACCCGACGCGCATTGTTATCGATAGCAATCTGAAATTATCCTCGGATGTAGGTATTTTTTCCGACGAGGCTCCCACCTTGGTATTTAATCGCGTTCGGAACCAACAGCAGGGAAGCGCGGAATGGATCAAAATTCCAGAAACCGCAACGTCGTATATTTTGGAGGAATTATATCGAAGAAATATCCTAAGCGTATTGGTTGAAGGCGGTAGTCGAACATTGCAGTACTTTATTATTGATAATGTATGGGATGAAGCCCGCATTATTGTAAGTCCTGTGAAATTCAAGGAAGGCATGCGTGCGCCTGTGCTTACCAAAACTCCCATACGCGCGCACCGTTTTGGACCGGTAGACACCGTATACTACTTCCAACGAAAATAATGGACTTAATTTTTAGCATACTTGCTTCGTCGTTCATTTTTGTGCTTTTCAAGTCCTTTCCGCGCTACGGAATCGATACCCTGCAAGCGGTTATTGCCAATTACTTTGTAGCCTTTTCTTGCGGTACGCTCTTGTTTGCCCCGCATTTTCCCGCGAACGATCTCCTATTCCAGGTGCTGCCTTTTACGGTGATCTGCGGAATACTCTTTATTTCCTTGTTCATCTTGATGGGACTCAGCTCGCAAAAAAACGGTGTTTCGAGCACCTCGGTCGCCGTAAAAATGTCGATGGCTTTATCGGTTCTTGGGGTACTTTTTGTTCTTTCAGAGCGCTTAACCTTGAGCACATTGGTATCTTTATTTTTAGCATTATTGGGGGTGTATTTCGTTTCCTTTCAACGTGACAAAGCACAAAAAACCTCAGGGGTCTGGATGTTGGTAGTCTTGTTTTTTGGAAGTGCGGGATTGGATTTTGTGTTATATTGTTCGCGTTCCCTATGGTTACCCAAAGGTTTTCACGAAGGGGTTTTTGCATCGTTGGGTTTCTTAACGGCCGGAATCTTGGGCTTTATTTATTTTTGCTATCAACGGTTAATTGGTAAAGCGAAATTTCATCTCAAAAGTTGGGGGGCCGGAATCGCCTTAGGTATTCCGAATTATTTTTCCATTTACCTCCTGGTTAAGGCTTATGGTAGTTTGGGGTTAACGCCACAGCAAGTGCTCTCCTTCGCCAACGTTGGGGTGGTAATTTCGAGTGCGCTTTTAGGAATTGTGGTGTTTCGTGAGGGATTCTCTTGGCGCAAGATTGTTGGACTCATCCTTTCCGTTGCTGCGCTTATGCTCTCTTTGCTTACTTTTTAAGCTTAATGCAGTATATTTGGAAATGCGATTGTTTATAAGTCTACTGTCTGGCCTTATTTTTTCCACCCCCTTGATGGGACAATTGGTGATCAATGAAGCCAGTAACAGCAATGCTGCGGTTTTTGTGCAGCCCAATGGTTCCACCCCGGATTGGATTGAATTGTACAACGGTAGTCCCGGAAATTATTCGTTGCAAGGTCATTATTTAAGCGATGATCGGACCCATTTGCAAAAATGGCCTTTTCCGCCCAATACTCTTTCCCCGCATGCCTTTCTTACGGTCTTGGCAGACAAAAACAACAGTTCCTTTTTGATTCATCACTACGAAACGGCGGTTGGACAAAACAATTTATGGAAATACCATATTCCTGCCGGAAATGTACCCCAATGGGATTCCTTAGGATTCGACGACGCGTCGTGGATGCCCGGCAAAATGAGTATTGGATTTGGCGATGGAGACGATAGCACGGTGTTGGCTTCTCCGGTCACAACCTACTATGCACGGTATGCATTTCAAGTGACCCATTATCAAGACATCGAGCAAGCGATCTTAGACATCGATTACGACGATGGATTTGTGGCCTATTTAAATGGGACGGAAATAGCCCGATCGGGACTCGTTGGGGTGCCTCCTGCGGTGAATGAATTAGCTACCGACCATGAAGCACAACTGTATCAAGGGGGATCGCTGACCTCGTTTGATTTAAACATGGGCGTAGTCGCCAACCTCTTAGTGAACGGCACCAATGTACTGGCAATTGAAGTGCACAACAGTGATAGCTTGGGCGATGATTTAAGTTGTCGGCCTTTTTTAACCTTCGGTTTGCATTCGAACCAGCAACAATTTGGTGGAACAACGCACCCTTATTTTCAGGTGGCCAATCAAGGAGGAGGTACTTTCGAAACGAATTTTGGGATTGCTACGGAAGGAGAAACGCTTTATTTAAGCAACGCTGGGGGGATTTTGGACTCGCTCGTTGTACCTGATCTGGAGGCTAACATGTCGATTGGTAGAAATCAAGACGGTGCAGGCCCTGTAGTTCTTTTTACCAATCCCACCCCTAACACGAGCAACAACGTTGCTTCAGGATATTCAGGCTATGAATCTCTTCCAATAATCCAACAAGTAGGGGGCGTGTACCATCAACCTATCCAAGTTTTCGTAACCAATACCTCCACGCACGGAGGCATCCTTCGCTACACCCTTCACGGGAACGATCCAGATACCAATTCCACCGTTTATACTGGCCCTATCTTGCTCGATACGCATGCTGTGGTCAAAGTACGTTGCTTTCCGCATGGCACGAATTTATTACCCAGTCCTTTGGAAGCAGAAACGTTCTTGTTCAACGAAAGCAGTACGATTCCGATGGTAGCCATAACCATTGATTCGAATGATCTAGTTGGAGGTAATGGGATTTTCGACAATTGGTGGACGGATTGGAAACGACCATGCGTGATCGAGTATTTCGATACCACGGGCACAAAGCGCTTTGAAAGCAAGGCCTCGGTGAAACCCGACGGGGGCGCTGGTGGGAGTCGTAGCAATCCGCAACACAGTGTGACGGTAGAACCCGCCAATTCAGCGTATGGCACAGGTATGCCGATTCATTTTCCAATCATTCCGGAGAAACCCTATGTGAATGATTACTATGGATTATATATCCGCAATGGAAGCAATTGGTGGAATCAATACCATCAAAGGGATGCTACGTTTTGCAGAACCATGAAAAATACGCATGTGAATTACCAGGGGTATCAACCCGCAAATGTCTTCATCAACGGGGTGTATTTTGGGGTCTATGAATTACGAGAAAAAGCCAGTGAGGGGTATTATCTGGAGAATTATGGGAATAATATGGATAGTTTGGACTTACTTTCAGTAAGTTACTGGTATGGCGCAGGAATTATCCGCACCGTAAAAGGCTCAGACACTTCCTTTTACAGCATGGTACACACCATTGATTCGTTGGATAAAAACGATCCTAACTATCTTAAGTATTGTGATCGAAAATTGGATGTTAAAAACTACGCTGATTATCTCATTGGAGAATTTTGGATAGCCAATACCGATTGGATTTGGAACAACATGAAAATGGCGCGCACGCGCAGCACCGATAACAAATGGCGCTTTAACTTACAGGACTTAGAATGGGGCTTGGGAGGTTGGACCGATTACAACGCCGATATGTTCAACCATTTTTTCTACGGGAACCAACCGAACCCCTATTATCAAATTTATGCCAATTTAATTCAGGATAGCACCTACAGAAACTATTTTATCAATCGCTTTGCTGACCTGATGAATACGAATTTACACCCGAATACAACCAATCCTATGGTGAACCGAATGTATCAAGAATTATTACCGGAAATGCCTCGACACTTTGCCCTTTGGACGGGGGATGTTGCCGGAGGCATGGCAACGTACAATGATCGAAAAAACACGATATTGTACCATTTTAATCGAAGGAGTTCTGTAGTGAGGCAACAGATGAAAAGCTATTACAATCTTACCGATACAGTTGTAGTTACCTTAAATACCCTCCCGTCGAACGCTGGATACATAAAAATCAGCACCATCATTCCCGATTCGCTTCCGTGGAAAGGGGTGTATTTCAATGGTAACCCGGTACGAATTTCAGCCCATGCGAATCCAGGATTCACCTTCGACCATTGGGAATACAATATCAATTTACCGGCTGCGCAACAACATCAATCCAGCGTGGTAGTAAATCTGGCAAGCGATGATTACTTCACGGCCGTATTTCAAGGTACGCGACGAGACACCACGATAACAGTATCTGAAATTCAATATAACCCGGATCCTTCGGTGGATGGCGGAAATTGGATTGAATTGCATAATTATGGCAATCAACCCATCGATTTAACCGGTTACCGGATTCAAAGCAATAAATTTTTCAACCAATTTGCCTTTAAGGATGGTACGGAAATCCCTGCGAATGGGTACTTGGTGGTGGCCGAGGATAGCATAAAATTCAAGAACCTTTATCCGGGGATAACAAATTGGGTAGGCAGCACCCATTTCGGGTGGAACAATACAAAGGATTCCATTTATTTAATTGCCCCAAATCGAAAAGCGGTAATCGCTATGCACTATACCAACAATCGTCCTTATCCCCGTTGCGCTAATGGATATGGAAGAACCATGGAGAATCGCATTGTGAACCAGCAGCAACTTGATTCCACCGTTTGGTTTTGTGGATGTATTGGTGGGTCGCCTGGTAAAGCGTATACGCCGTGTAAAGAAGACCTTGTTATTAGCGAGTTCAATCTTGGAAAGAAAACCGTCTTGAATAATTCCGATGATTGGATTGAACTAAAAAACAACACCTCATCTACCATGAACCTCAGCGGATTTAGGTTGAAGGATGAAAACAACTGGCATCATTTTCCCTTGGATGGCATCACCCTTGAACCCCAAGAATACGCAGTTATTGTCAAAGATTCGAGCCTGTTCAATACCCGCCACCTCGCGTTGAATGCGAAATTGATTTACGGTATTTCTTTCGGAATTTCGAATAATGACGCTATTCGCGTATTCAATCAAGACAGCGTATTGATTCAGAGTGTATTCATCGACACCTTGGGAAGTTGGCCTTCAGCTCCTTTTAACGAAGATTACACCTTCGAGTACCGCGAAAACGGAAGCAATCAGACCTTGGGCCAGGAATGGTTTCAGGGATGCAGCGGTGGATCACCCGGAAAGGCCTACAGTCCTTGCCCTGAACTTCCTGAAAACACATCATTGACTTTGTACCCAAATCCCACGACTGGATCGCTGACCCTAACATGCCTCAACCAAGGAATCGTCATCTATGCTTTATATGATACTTATGGGCAGCAACTTATGGAGGAGGAACTTCCCAAAAGCATGGATCCCATAGTTAGCTATACATTGGATGTTTCGCGTATCGCACAAGGCCACTATATCATGATGGTAAACCTCAACGGGGACCGACAAATAATTCGCTTTATTAAACGGTGACTTTCGCGCTTTCGTTGAGCAAGGCGATCATAGCAGCACAGGTAATATAGAGCTGCGTCGCCGTTTCGTCGCCATGCTGAGTGCTGTTTACACCCATGTGAGTAATAGAAATCTGCAACAAATCCGTTCGCCTTTTGATGATTTATAAATAGTTTTTCTAATTTTATAAAAGTTACCAAAAGTAAACCAATACAACACAAATATGTTCGCTTGAATTGCTTTTGGTAAGGTTATAAGTAAGTTGGGTGCAACCCTAAAGACTACGACACAGTAACCAAAATATTACAGACGACAGAAATGCTTGAAATAAGAAAAGGAACAGCGACAAAGAACTATGAAAACAAAGAAATAATAATCGTTGACAATGCGTCTGTCGAAGCAGGAACGCATGAGTATCTTGAAGAAATTCAAGAACGAGGCATAACGGTTATTAAAAAAAATGAAAGAAATCCTGC
>RFQF01000118.1 GCA_009925805.1 Flavobacteriia bacterium
CCTAAATCTGCGAAAATCAACCGGTTAATTGCTGTATAGGCAAATAAAAGCATTAATATCCCCTCGGCAATATTCACTATGGATAGGCTCTTTTTATCGTAATGATTCCCGCTAAACTCATCCTTTTTTGATACATTGAACTTCGGTGTTCGAACAAATGAACTTTTAATTCGAAGATATCCCTCGATTACCGCCACGGCATTGCTTAAAGATAGAGCCATCGAAACGGAAAGGAATTGAAAAAAGCGCAAGCAAAAACGCACCAAATCAGGAATAATTTTCCCTTGTTTATCACGGTACGAATTCCAATAGTAAACCCCTAAAAATACGGTACTGATAATGAAGAAAGCGCCAAACTGCACGAAGAAATTCAAATCAGAAAACGAATCTTTAATGTGCAAAATGGGGAGACTAAGTAAGGAAAGGATGAGAATAAACACAAACACCGAAGAATTGAATAGATGCGCAAGTCCATGAATTCGGTCGGAAAACCGAAGTCCTTTTTCGGATACTAAACGTTTTCTGATTTTAATAAACACTTCCGCTCCTCCTTTCATCCATCGATGTTGTTGGCTTTTTAATGAAGACATCGTTATCGGGAGCTCTGCAGGTGATTCCACGTTCTCGAGGTATTTGAATTTCCAACCTTTCATCTGCGCACGATAGCTCAAATCAAGGTCTTCCGTGATGGTGTCATGTTCCCAGCCGCCGGCGTCTTCAATGCAGGATTTTCTCCAAACTCCTGCTGTACCGTTAAAATTGATAAAGTGTCCCGAGGCATTTCGTCCGCGTTGTTCTATGGCAAAATGCCCGTTCAACCCAAAAGCTTGCAATTCAGTGAGCATGGAATAGGTCTTATTTAAATGCCCCCAGCGCGTTTGAACCACACCCACATTTTCTTGACCAAAATGCGGAATTGTTTTAAGTAAAAAGTCTGGATCAGGAACAAAATCCGCATCAAATATGGCAATGAACGCTCCTTCTACTTGATCCATCGCAGCATCCAAAGCCCCGGCCTTGTACCCTGTTCGATCCACACGGTGCACATGCTGAATGTTGATTCCCTGGGCTGAAATCTCGGCCACTTTTCGGGCAATGATTTCCTTCGTCTCGTCCGTAGAATCGTCCAACACTTGAATTTGCAACTTATCTTTAGGATAATTCAATTTCGCCGTTGTTTCAATAATTCGTTCTGCCACGTACATTTCGTTGAACATGGGTAATTGTACCGTTACTTTTGGAGCTTCATTCATATTGAATGGTGGTGTAACGGGTTCTCCTCGTTTTTTCGATTTTCGGTAATTAATGGCCAGCGTTAATTGAACAACGCTGTAATAAAAGACCATCAACAGGCAGAAGAAGTAAACTCCTAGAATAATTTTAGCGGTAAAGTGAGACCAATAATGCTCTTGGGTATATGTTGTGCCGTTTTTACGCGTAAAGGTTCTATCACCCCAATTAAAGAACCAAGTTACTTTCAAGCGCGCAGTAAATGGATCCTTTTCGTTGAACGTGTAATGAATTAAATGCTCTTTAGCATTCGTTTTAAAACGCTTGAGCGTGTCTCGAAGGTAATCCTTATCTACGAGGATTAGGACATTTTCGCCAATGGGAACATTCCTGAACACGAATTCACCGTCGCTTGTTTCGGCCTTGAAATGTTGTCCCGTAGTTATGGAAACGAGCTCTAATTCCGCCTTATCCACTTCGGACTTCGTATTGAAATCGACTATGTACCCTTTTATTTCTTGGGTTTTCGGAAGGGTCGCGGCATAAAAACCATTACAGAGCCATAAGGTTGTTACAACCCAGAAAATAAACCTCATATGCAAAGCGAAATTTAAGGCAAAGATATATTATTCTTTAATTAATGTCATTTCATCCACCAAATGCTTGGCACCTGCATAAATATCCATCACCCAAAGTACATAACGAATATCCACTACGATATTACGGCATCGATCAGGATCAAACAGGTAGTCGCTCATCGTGCTCTCCCAGGATCGGTCGAAATTCAGCCCCATGAGATTTCCCTTATCATCCAGAACCGGTGAACCCGAATTCCCGCCGGTGGTGTGGTTCGACCCTGTAAAACAAACCCATAATTCATCCCCTTGTGCATAGGGTCCGTATGTTTTATTTGCCGCGAGTTCCACCATTCTCGGTAAAACTTCAAAATCTGGATTTCCTGTTTTATTTTTAGCGATTATTCCATTCAATGTAGTATGTTCGGTATAGGCCATGCCATCAACGGGCGACGATCCTTCTAGTTGACCGTAAGTTATTCTCAGCGTTGAGTTGGCATCGGCCCAATGTTTTTCTTTCGGAAACATGACATATTTGCCCTCCACATACCGCTGCATCCAAGGAGTTATTCGCGCTTGATACTTTTGAAAAGCGGGAACTACTTCTTGAACAAATACGGGATAAAAGGCGGTGTAGAAGGTGTACCCGAGGTCTTTTTGGAGCTTCTTCTGCGCTTTCGCGGAATACCCTTCAATCGCCCGTATAAACCGGGTAGAATCTGTAAAAAGGGAACGATCGTAAATTGCCGTGGTCAGTTCATCTACCGACATTTTGAGGAATGCCAAGCGCTCCTTATCCTTGAGGTAGGATTGCTCCGAAGCTAAATATCGTATTGTCAATGCACTAAAAATCGCCCGATCCACAGAATTGGCATAGTTCTTAAAAAAACCACGCGCCTTAGCCAGCAGTTTTCGCTTTTCCTCGCGCTGTGCTTCTTCATTATTGTTGGGGAACATTTGGATAAACTCCGCGGTTGATTTGGCTAATTTAAAGAACTCCGGACCCACTAAAAAATACTCATAACCCATGGCATAGCGATACTCTTTATCGGCATTTTTGGCATACCATTGATTCAACGAGTCGAGGGCATCCGAATAGATGTTCCACGCGGGATTGCTTGCCGCCGTTTGACGATATTTCACTTCGTATGCTTGCTTTACCGCTACCCCTCCCAGGTTGTTCAATCCTTCAACCTGCCCCATCCATTTCTTCCACCCGTTCGCTATTGAGGCTTGTTTAGCCGCATATTGAATACGAATTAACTCGGAAGATTTCATGCCGGCATCTATTGCCGCAAGGCTTTCGTCGCGCATTTGAATGCGTGCTGGACGCTCCTTTTCCACAATGAACTTGAGGTATTCGGAAACTACATGCTGTTCGGTAATCCCAGGAAAACCATACACCATGGTAAAATCCCCCTCCTTTCGGGCTTTGAAAGAAATATTCAAATACTTCAGGGGTTGATACGGAACATTTTCGCTCGAATAGGCTGCAGGTTTGTTGTCTTTTCCCACATAAATTCGAAAAACGGAAAAATCGCCCGTATGCCGTGGCCAAACCCAATTATCCGTATCTCCGCCAAATTTACCAATGGAATTCGGGGGTGTCCCTACAAATCGAATGTCTTTGAATACCTCTTTCACCATCAAATAATAGGCATTGCCATAATCGAAGGCTTTAATCTCCGCCTCGTAATGCGTGCCTTCTACGGCTTGCTTCACCAGCGCCGCAATATTCGCCGAAATTCGTGTTTGATCCTGCTTGCTGGATGCGTTTTTTAGCACCGCCTCGGTTACGTCTTCCATACGAACTATACGTGTAGCAGTAAGGCCCGGGTTGGCTAATTCATCCTGCAAGGTTGCCGCCCAATATCCATTTTTAAGGTAGTCGTGCTCGAGGCTGGAATGCGATTGAATTTGTGAATACCCGCAATGATGATTCGTTAGCAAAAGTCCTTGGCTAGAAACGAGTTCTGCGGTGCACCCACCTCCAAACTGCAGAATGGCATCTTTGAGGCTCGCTTGGTTTACGCTATAAATTTGTTCGGCTGTCAGTTTCATTCCTCGAGCCTGCATGTCCGATTCGAAAGCTTTAATTATTAGGGGAATCAGCATTCCCTCGTCGGCATGAAGCTTAGCTATGGAAAGGCAAAAACACGCCACACCAAGAAAGAGGTTTCTTTTCATACGATTGATTTTGTCAAAAGTACTCGAAAAGTTTCAATGATGAAGCGACGGAATGGTTACCTTTGCCCCTGCAAAATGACGGTACTAAACGACATCCACCAACTACCCTCCTCCTTTCGTCCTTTTGTGACTATTGGCACTTTCGATGGAGTGCACCGAGGCCACAAACAGGTGATTCAACGACTTGTGGAACGCGCCCAGGAGCAAGGGGTTGCGAGCATGTTGATCACCTTTGACCCACACCCTCGTGAAGCGTTAGGGCTTGGTAAAATCGCACTATTGACGGATTTGGAGGAGAAAATCGCTTTGTTAGAGGAAACTGCCCTGGATTACTTGTTAGTGATCCCGTTTACGCAAGCTTTTTCCCAATTAACGGCCAAAGAATTCATTGATCAGTATCTTGTAAAACGGTTGAATATTTCCGGAATTATCTTGGGTTACGACCATAAATTTGGTAATCGGCGGGAAGGAAATATTGACCTTTTGCGGCATGAACTCGAACCCTTGGGTATTGCCGTGGAGGAAATATCTGCTCAGGCCGTGGATGAAATTATTATCAGCTCGACGAAGATTCGCCATGCCTTGAGTTCGGGAAATCCTTTTGAGGCCATGCGCTTGTTGGGTTATCCATATTCCTTCGAAGGAGTTGTGGTACATGGGGCAAAAAACGGACGTCTTATCGGCTTTCCGACCGCCAATTTAGCACCCAAGTCTGCATCTAAGGTAATTCCAGGAACCGGCGTTTATGCCGTTCAGTGTACCCTGGACGATCAACCGTTTTTAGGAATGATGAACCATGGCTCGCGACCAACCGTGGACGGAATAAAGGAAGTATTGGAAGTTCATTTTCTCGACTTTAATTCGGATATTTACGGAAGAACCGTTCGGGTGCAGCTGTACGATCGCATTCGAGATGAACAAAAATTTAACGGTTTGAATGAACTCAAGGAACAACTGGTAAAGGATGAAGCATACGTTCGTCGTCGTTTTATGGACTCTTAGTTTTTGGAGCATAGCGCAACCCAACCGAATTTATCGACTTTGGGAATTGGAAAACGCCGTTAAAGACAGTGTTTACTCCTTGGATTTACGTCGTGAAAAACTTTACGCAATTCCTTCAATCGTTTACGAACTTCCTAACCTTACGGTGCTCAATCTTGCTAAAAACAAGCTCGAGTTGATTGGCGATTCCCTGACAATGCTCACTAACCTCACGCGTCTCGATTTGAGTAACAACAAAATGAAGGCGATTCCCTACGCGGTGTATCAACTTTCCAACCTTACCCACCTTTCGTTGGGTCTGAATCAAATCGACCGCGTCCCGGACGAAATAGGCTATCTGACGAAATTGGAGGTATTGAATCTTTACGACAATGCAATCCAGTACTTTTCACCCAACCTTAAAGCCCTTCCAAACCTTCATTCCTTGGATATTCAAGGAGTCATGTACGGCCATGAAATGCACGGAAAATTGGTTCAAGATTTCAAGCATTGTAAATTGCTCATCGATCCTCCTTGCTCTTGCATGGATTAGGCTGTTTTTTTCTCGGAGACTTACCCTAATTCAATAATCCTCCTAACTTTGGGTTGTGAAACGTTGGATTTTCCTTTTTTCTTGCTGGGCTTCGTTTCCTTTGCTCGGTCAAAATCATGTTTTCAATGGCGACTTTGAGCTGGGAGGGCCCGGAATTGGTTTTATAGTCAACGGAAACGGCTACAGCTTTCAAGTTCCCCCTTACCTCGGCACCACGTCTCCCGGAAATTGTACCGTAACCCAGCACCCTGAACTGTTCAATACAACCCAATTCCTTCCCATCAACGACCATACCTCGGGATCGGGAAATATGCTGGTAGTAGATGGAGGTACAACGGGAGGGAATCAACCCTTTTGGCAAGCAGGAAATAACGGCGGCGGTGTGTGTGGCCTAAGCCCTGGAAATAACTATCTGCTGTCCTATTGGCTTCATTCCGTCTCAACGGCGGTTACCAATCCAGCGACACAAGCCGATATTAAGGTCCTTTTCACCAATGCCTCCAACGTTACTGTACTTACCCAACCCACCTTGGATAAACAAGGAATTGAAGTCCAACTTCAATTGGACTCTAGGGCCTTGAAATTCACAGGTGACAAGTCTCAGTTGCAGCAAGTTTTGTTGAATCTCATGACAAATGCCATAGAGGCATTTCCCGCCAAGTTTGAGGGTGTGAAAAATATCACTGTTCAAACAAAATTGGAAAACGATCGCATTGTGATGTCGGTAGCAGACAACGGAGTTGGAATTTCTCCAGAAATTGAAGCGGTCGTTTTTGAATTGCTTCGCACAAACAAAGAAAGCGGCATGGGCATAGGACTGTGGCTTTCAAAAACCATCATCGATTCACACCAGGGCAGTATCAGTTTCACAACTCGCGTGAACCAAGG
>RFQF01000119.1 GCA_009925805.1 Flavobacteriia bacterium
GCGCAAACGCTGCAGGTATGGATGATTCATTACATCGAAAATCAAATCGTCGGGGACAGCGATAAACCCGTAAAGTGGGTCGTTGATGATTTTCTTTTTATTCAACGGTTCGCTGTGAGGTAGCAATTGCTTATTTTTACAACTAGGACACAAACTTATAAAAATTAAACGGAATGGGTAAAATTCTTTGGGCAGATGACGAAATAGATTTATTGAAACCCCACATCCTTTTCCTGGAATCAAAAGGCTACCGAGTGGACAGTGTTACCAACGGAATCGATGCAGTAGACAAAGCAGAAGAACAACGCTATGATGTCATTTTCTTGGATGAAAATATGCCTGGAATCAGTGGTTTAGAGGCGCTTACCAAAATTAAAGAATCAAATCCTTTGGTGCCCATCGTTATGATCACCAAAAGCGAGGAAGAATTCATCATGGAAGAAGCTATTGGAAGTAAAATTGCTGATTATTTGATTAAACCGGTAAATCCGAGTCAAATTCTATTAAGCCTTAAAAAAATCCTGAATCAAGCACAACTTGTTTCTCAAAAAACAAACGTCAACTACCAACAAGAATTCCGTCAACTCGGGATGCAGCTGAATAACCGTTTGGATGCCAACGAATGGACTGAAATGTACAAGAAACTGGTATACTGGGAACTGGAATTGGAACAAGCGGAGGACAAAGCCATGAAGGAAATTTTCGACATGCAGAAAAAAGAGGCCAACCAATTGTTTTGCGACTTCATCGAAGACCATTACATCGACTGGCTGAATGGAACAGAAGAAATGCCGTACATGCTCCACAACATGATCCGGACAAGGGTACTCCCTAAAATTGGTAAGGAAAAATTAGCAGTGCTAGTGATTGATAACTTGCGCTTCGATCAGTGGAAAGTGTTGGAACCGCTCATTGGAAAATCGTACCAAAAAGAAGAAGAATACGTCATTTATTCCATCCTGCCTACGGCCACGCACTATGCGAGAAATGCATTCTTTGCAGGACTGTTGCCTTCGGAAATTGAGAAAAAATTTCCGCAATTTTGGCGGTATGAAGAAGATGAAGGAAGCAAAAATCAATTTGAAAAAGAACTGCTTGAGCAACAATTGAAGCGCCTTAGTAAACAATGCAGGTGGAGCTACCATAAAATCACCAACTTGGAGGCGGGAAAGCGATTGAACGACCAATTCAACCAAATCAAAGACAACGACGTGAATTTTGTGGTGTATAACTTTGTGGACATGCTCTCGCACGCCCGCACGGACATGGAAGTCATCCGAGAATTGGCGAACGACGAAGCCGCCTACCGTTCCCTTACCAAATCTTGGTTCGAGCATTCACCGCTCCACGAGTTAATCCTGAAATTTAAAGATTTGGGTGTACGCCTCATTATCACCACCGACCACGGTACGGTGAAAGTGAATAAACCCGTGAAAATAGTGGGCGAAAGGAATACGAACAGTAACCTACGCTACAAAGTAGGCCGCGGGCTCAGCTATGATAAAAAAGAAGTGTTTGTCGTGAATAAACCCACGGAGGCCTTCTTGCCGCAAATCAAAATCTCCAACGAATATGTCTTTGCACGGGAAGCCGATTTCTTTGTCTATCCGAATAACTACCACCACTTCGTCAACCACTACGGCAACACCTTCCAGCACGGGGGCATTTCTATGGAAGAAATGCTCATTCCTTTTATTGAATTGCAACCTAAATAACATTTGCTGCTTTCCGTTGTTTCAAGAGCGGTGTTTGTCGTAAATTTGTACCATGCTGCCCTTTGATGTTCATGAAATCCGCAAAGACTTCCCTATTCTTCTAGAATCGGTTCACGGCAAACCCTTAATTTACTTTGATAACGGTGCATCTTCCCAAAAACCTACTCGGGTCATCGATCGGATCACGCACTATTACGAGCATGAACATTCCAATGTACACCGAGGTGTTCACTATCTAAGCTTTACCGCTACGCAAGCCTATGAAGCAGCACGCCAGGCGGTGGCACGTTTTATTGGATCTTCGACACCCCAAGAAATTGTTTTCACCAAAGGCACCACTGACGGAATTAATACCGTGGCGTACAGTTTTGGAGAAACCCTCAAAGCGGGTGACGAAATTCTCATTACCGGCATGGAGCATCATTCCAACATTGTTCCTTGGCAATTGCTTTGTGAAAGGAGAGGCTTAATATTGAAGGTGCTTCCAGTGTTGGAAAATGGAACCTTGGATTTGGCAAAACTTGACCATTTACTGAGCGAAAGAACTGCCATCGTGAGTTTGGTGCATGTATCAAACACCCTCGGCACGGTGAATCCTGTGAAGGAAATCATCGAAAAAGCCCACGCCGTTGGGGCAAAAGTACTGCTCGATGCCGCCCAAAGCATTCAACATCTTCCTATAAATGTACAAGCGCTTGATTGCGATTTTTTGGTGTTTTCAGGACATAAAGTATTTGCTCCCACGGGCATTGGCGTTCTTTATGCAAAACATGCCTTATTGGAATCCATGCCCCCATATCAAGGCGGAGGTGACATGATCGAACGAGTCACCTTTGAGAAAACAACCTATGCGCCCGTTCCATTAAAATTTGAAGCAGGAACTCCTAATATCTCGGGGGCTATTGCGTTAGGAGAAGCCTTTGCATTCTTGGAATCGATAGACTTACCCGGAGCGTACGAGCATGAAGCGACCTTGGGCAAGTACCTTCGCCTTCGTATGAAGGAAATTCCCGGAGTACGGTTCATTGGGGACGCCCCTGAAACGTGCAGTACTCTTTCTTTTTTGGTTGGGAATCTTCACCCATCCGACCTAGGAACCCTACTCGACCAGCAAGGAATTGCCGTTCGCACCGGACACCACTGCACCCAACCGCTCATGACACAATTTCAAATTCCAGGAACCGTTCGGGCTTCACTGGCATTTTACAACACCCTGAAGGAAATTGATAACTTCATCCACGCTTTGGAACGCGCAATAAAATTGCTCGCATGAAAAAAACAATCCCCCAACTGCAAGACGAGATTATCGATGAGTTTCAAATCTTCGACGATTGGTTGGAAAAGTACGAGTACCTTATCGACCTGGGCAAAGACCTGCCCTTGATTGCTGAAGAAAAAAAAACCGACGATCGATTGTCCGGGTGCTTTCCGACCAAACCCCGGAAGATATCGTGAAAAGCGATTTGTATTTTATTGCTAAAATTGGACTGCAAGCGCATTTATCCCCCACGAGAGCCAATGGATTGGTGGGCATGGTAAAGCGCTTAAAAACGGACGCCTTGAAGCATGTTACCTTATGATTGAATTAGAAAACGACATTGTAAAAACCCTCAAAACCATCTACGACCCAGAGATACCGGTGGATATTTTTGAATTGGGCTTGATTTATGAAATTCGCATCAACGACGAACGATTGGTGGACATCGACATGACCTTAACCTCTCCCAATTGTCCGGTAGCCGAGACGCTTCCCAAAGAAGTAGAAGACAAGGTGAAAGGCATGGATGCGGTTTCTGATTGTAAAGTGCACATTGTGTTCGACCCGCCATGGGACAAGGATATGATGTCGGAAGAAGCTAAGTTGGAACTTGGGTTTTTATAACTTATTGTTTTTCAAACACGTAGCGCAAGCGCTGGCTGGAGACAACATCAAAGTATTCGAATTCTAAATTATCTCGGGTAATCACGAAAATACGATTCTTCAGGATTCCGCTGTTTTGTATCCAATTCAATTCGTTGTTGGTCAAATCCATAGTGAAGGTGCCTTGTAGATTCAATGTATCCAGGGTTCCCCCTTGAAAGGAAGCAAACTGCGAGAGTATTAAACCGTTGACCTTTATCCCATTAAATACCAAGGTACCTGAAGGTTGATGATCGAAAAAAGTAAACCCATCGTAATCTTGGAGGCGGACCAGCGTACATTTCCAAGACCCTTGAAGGTAACGATTATACCTTTTCTCCTTGTTGCAGGAAACAAAGCAGCACGATATGACTAATAATAAAAGTAAATTGCTTCGCATTATTGGAGCACCAGTTCTTCTAAATTGCTCTTGGATAATTGGAGGCTACCCGAGGCCACCACGCACAGGTAAGGCTTGCTGGAAATATTGATTTGCTTGATGAGCACCGGTTTTTCATGATCCAGCTCTGCATCGCCTTGCGCCTCAATGCTCGTGGCCATCGCGATTGCTGTGGGATTGAGGTTGGCGTTGGGGTTGATGAACACATTTTCGCCGGAAACCCTGGCTAAGGCAAACTGGTTGGCGCCTAGAGGAAAAACCGAGGCAATGCCGCCGTCCATGGCTGCGCCATTGTACACCCCGCTGAATTGCAAATCGCTGTCAAAAAACACGGTCGAAAACGAATAATTATAAAAAGCGTTGATTACAAAATAATTGTTTTCCGGGGTGGACCGAATGAAAAAAGGATAGTGCTTTCCTGTGTGCATCACATGCTTGAGCAAGAGGTCGTCCACGTTGGTGGAAATGCTCAACGCCCCTATTTTGACCACCGTATCCAAGGCTTGGCTTACCTTGTGAATCACTGTCATCTGCGATGAGAGGGGACAACTCATCAGGTACAAATCGCTGCCGTTGTAATATGCATGCACCGGATAACTGACTTCCTCCAAGGTGGAAATCGAAGTGACGCTTTTATTGGCTTCATCTATCCGAAGAATGCGTGTATTCAACGCAATGGGGTCCATGCACACCAAATACAACTGCTGCTGGATGTTGACCAAGGACGGTACCGCATTTACGTACTGTTCGGGCAGTTCGAGGTTCCACTCAAAATCCCCATCCTTGTCCATTTTCATGAGATGGATCCGCCAGCCGTCGTAGGCGCTCAAGACAAAATACCCATTATCCAAGGTGGCTTTGCACATCGACAAGGGGGCAAAGGAACGGTTTCCGTTTTGATCGTCGTAAATTTTCACAAAGGGCAAGGAACTCTTATCCTTCTTCTCGCATGCGCTGAAGAAAAAAACAAGGATTCCGATAACCCACAACAAATTCCTGCGTTTCATTACCATTTTTTATGTAGAGGAACCATGACTGTAACCAATATATTCAAGGACAACAAATTGAATTTATCTTGAACATCTAAATATTCGGTAGCCATTCCGGTGTAGTCTGCGTAACGGTTGAATTCATTGATGGAAGTGCGTAGGTTATAACTTAAGGTTCCTGACAAGCTAACGGCGAAATGTTCACGATAATAGGCTATTCCGGCACCTCCTAATACTGCCACATTGAATCGGTTGAGGTGCGGGGTAAATTCAGCTACGGAAGAAGACGTGGCAGATTTTCGGTCCACCTTTTGGTCGATATAATTGTCGGAAAACACTTGTTTACTGGCGAAGTAGGCGATATCAGCAGAGATGCCCGTTTGTACAAAGGGAGAAAACCTCAAGCGCGTAAAATCAAAACGCAAAAGTATAGGGATGCGAATACTCGAAATTTTCTGGCGGTGTAAGAATTCTTTGTACACTTCTCCTCCCATGATGGTATCCGACCAATGGTAGCTATTCATGTAACTATAGCGCTGCGTTTGAAAACAAGGTTGGGTAAGGATCGAAAATTGCGGTGTAAAGGCAAACGAACCATGCAAACCATAAGCTCCTCCTACATTGCTGAAAAGATGGCTATAGTGTTTATCGAAATCCTTTTGCGCCGATTGAGGAGTTGCTTGCAATAAACTGAAACGCTCGCGCAGTATCGGCTGCGTAAAAGTGGTTCCAACATTGATTCCGAAGAAATACCGATCCTTACGATATTGATGCCGATTACTTTGCCCATAAGCTAATTGAATACCCAATAAAATCGTACCTAGCAATACAATCCTCATGACTTAGACAGAATGACTTTACGCGTAAGCACGGCATCGTTGATCAACAGACGCACTAAATAGGTTCCACTAATCACCTGCCCAAAATCAAACATCACACTGTGTGAACCCTCCATGTTGGGCGGATTACTGATTTCACCAAGCGGCCGCCCTTGCAGATCATACAAAACAATGCGCACCTGCGCTTCCTCCCGCAATCGGTAATCGATGTAGATTTGCTGTTGCGTCGGATTCGGGTAACAGTTCATCGACACATTTTCCTGAAACAATTCCGAGGTACTGAGCGGTTTGCAACGCACATAATCAATGCGGGTATCTACAAACGATTCGAAGTGCACTTCCTGCAAGGCCTGATCCGGGGCATCAAACCAGTCTTTCACCACCGAGGTGAACACTTGACGGTAATCGAATTCTAAAGGAATGTTGCCGTTTACCAAGTTTCCTAAGTCGGGATTCACGCCATACACCCCCGGGTTGATGCAAGTGCCGAACACCATCATGGGTGCCGCATTGCCGTGGTCGGTGCCATAACTCGCATTGGAGGCCACACGGCG
>RFQF01000120.1 GCA_009925805.1 Flavobacteriia bacterium
CGGCAAAGGTACCGTAAATGTTCCCGTTACGGGATCGGCATCGCTGATAACAACCACTTCGCCTGTGGCAATGTCTTTTAATGTGAAATGTCCGCCAAGAGCACCCAATGTAATAGCATCGAATACGTTCCCTTCGAAATAATACGTGGTTGTAGGTTGAAGCGTTTTTGGTAATTCAAAGGTGTAAATATCCAAATCGCCAAAGCCACCGGCACGGTCGGATGCAAAAAAAGCAATCGTACCCTCCGCCGACACGATTAACGAATTCTCGTCGTTCAATGTATTGATCGGATATCCCAAATTGGTAGGCTTTGACCAGGTTCCATCTGCTCCAAGTTGACTCACGAAAAGGTCTGAACCACCCAAACCAACATGACCTCGAGAAGCAAAGTACAAGGTTTTTCCATCCGGGTGAATATGTACGGATTCTTCCGCATAAGGAGTGTTAATGATATCGGGAAGACGCTCTGCTGGTAACCATTTTCCATGTTCTCCCAAGTGACTAACGTAAATATCACTGTTTCGAAAATCCGCCCCTTTGCCGCGCAATCCTCGAATGAAATAGAGGGTTTTACCATCGGCAGACAACGAGGGCTGCGTTTCCCAATGGTAGGTGTTAATGTCTCCAGGTATGTTCATAGGGTTCAACCATTGGTCCCCGATGCGTTCCGTGTAATATAAATCGCAACTTCCTTTTCCTTTTCGATTTTCTCCATAATCTCCGGCCTCGTCGGAGCATGCTACAAAAACGAGCCCGCGTCCATTGGCAGAAACCGTAGGAGCGCCCTCATTTCTTTCGGTGTTCACGTTATTAGGCATCGGGACGGCGGTTCCCCAGGTTCCCGTTACATTTTTTGAAATGAAGAAGTCTTCTTGGATGTTCTGATTCCCAAAAGGTAATGCCCGAGTAAAAAATAATTGCTTACCATCTACGGTTAGGGTAGGATAGTATTCTGCATAGCGTGTATTTACCCCGGGACCTGCGTTGACAGGATTAAAAGGAACCGGATTTTTCATTGCCTCTAACGAAAAAGTAGCACAATCATAGATGAAACGTCCCATTTTTAAGTAATCGCTGTTGGCGTTTGGTTTTTTAAGAAAGCCTTGAATGTATTGCTTCGATTTAGCATATTCTCCTCGATCCAAGTAAAGATCCCCTAATTGATAAAAGGTCATTCCCGTGCGTGAGTGTTCTGGATTGATCCTTAAGGCATTTTCATAATCTGCAATCGCCTCGGATTTTTTTCGCAGGTTCAAGTGAAATTCAGCTCGAAGTAAATAGGCTTCCCAAAAATTGGGGTCCTTCGTTAGGCATTTATCCAATATCAAAACGCCTGCTTGGAAATCCGGATAACCGGTTCGCGGGTCAAGTTGCTGGGAAGGTACTATTTGTGCTTCTTTGAAGAGCTTGACTGCTTTTTTATTGTTACTTGAGAATTGACCGTAGTGGTAAAAGGATAAGGAGCAGCAAACCAAAAGTATCCAAGGAAATTTACGTTTCATCAGGGTATTTGAAGGTATTTATGGGTTTGTAACGACAGTTTCCAACGAGGGTTACTTTGAATAAATGCAAGAATTTCGGTTTGAAGTTGTTCTCGTTTAGACCATTCAGGTTGCAGGTAAAGTAAGCACGATTCTGAAACTTTCGATGCATGGTCCTGTGCCCAGGCTAAATCCGAAGTATGGTAAATGACGACTTTCAATTCGTTGGCTAAAGCATAAGCTTCTTCACATGGCGCTTTGAATTTTTTTGGCGAGAAGGTATACCAATCCACCTTTCCTTGAAGCGGGTAGCATCCTGAGGTCTCGATAGCTACGTATTTTTCTTGCTTTTGAAGCATCGAGGTAAGCGGTTCCAAATCGTGCATTGCGGGTTCGCCACCCGTAATTACAATGAAATCATGATTTTTCGTCCAGGATTCAAGTTGAAGCAAAGAGCAAAGTTCTCCCGCATCCATGCTCCAGCTTTCTTTCACATCGCACCAAACGCATCCAATATCGCAACCCGATAACCGTAAGAAGTACGCGGAACGGCCCGTATGGAACCCTTCTCCTTGAAGTGTTGCAAAATGTTCTAATAACCTGTACGACAAGGTTTCCATAGAACAAAGGTAAGTTTCTTTGAATTTTCTGGGGAAAAACCTTGAATTAAATTGATATTTTTATATTTGTTCAAATTTAATTAACTCATATGAAAACAATTACCCTGATTTTTTCTTGTTCGATCGCTTTTTTAACCTTGGCGCAAAGCCAACTCGGAAATGGAAACATGGAACAGTGGGATAACGTTGGAGCACCTACGGAAGAACCGACGAATTGGAACAGTTTCAAAACGGGAACTGGTCCTTTTTCCGGATTTGCGAATAAGCAAGTGGAACGTTCCACCAGTATTCGCGCTGGCGCTACAGGAATGTATTGTGCACGAATTTGGTCAACAAGTGTCCTAGGAATCGTGGCAAATGGAAATTTAACCTTAGGTCGCATTAACCTCGGAAGCTCCACGCCAGCAAATGCGGCAAATTATAATTTTTCGCTCACCAGCGACACCCTGTTTTCGGAAACCTGCAACCTGGTACCTGACTCCCTAGTATTTTGGGCGAAATATACCCAAGCAGGTGGTGGAAATCAAAATGCACGTATGAATGCATTGGTGCATGATGCGTATCAACTTCATGATCCCGTGGATGCGGCTTCTCAACCACATATCTTAGCCCAAGCGGAATTGAACTATCCGTCTACTAACGGTGCATGGATGCGTTTTTCGGTTCCTTTTGTACCGACGGCAAATGCAGGCTTAGTTCCGGCCTTCATCCTTGCAACCTTTACCACCAATTCAACACCTGGAGGAGGCGCCAACAACGACGAGGTGTTAATTGATGATATTCAACTGGTGTACAATCCGAGTGGGGCAGGAATCAAAGAAAATACAGTACCCTCCTTTTCTGTGAATTATACGGAAGGGAACCTTTACTTACACGGTGTTCAGGAAGGAAAATTGCGTATACTTTCACTCAACGGTACGGAGTTGTTTAATGGTTGGGCAAATGAAAAGGTTGCTCTTCAGTTACCTTCCGGCGTATTTATCGCTCAAATGATTCGGGAGGACGGAAAATATTCCGTTGTTAAGTTCGCTGTCAACTAATTCCCAAGCTTGTTGCGATTTCGTGTATTTCTTCTAACGTTTTGGTGCGCTTGGTATGGGTTGGGTCAAACCGCTACAGTAAAGGGTTTTGTTTTCGATGAGCAGCAGGCACCGATTGAAGGGGCTACCATTATCTATCGTGCAGACGTTTCAAGGGGAGCATTAACCGATCAGAACGGTCGTTTTGAACTTTCGATTCCCTCAGGAAAAGCGCAATTGATCGTTCGTTTTACCAGCATGCGTTCGGATACCCTGAATTTATTGCTTGAGGAAAAGGAAGTTAAATGGGTGAATGTTTCCTTAAAACCTTTTGAAGTAGAGAAAGGTGCTGTAACTGTTTCGGTTGGGAAATTTGATAAACCCCTGGAGGAACAAACGGTTACCATGGTGGTCATGAAACCCGCGTTAATTGAAAATAAAAATACACGGAGCATTGAAACCGCCTTGGATCAAACCCCAGGGTTGAATATTCTGGATGGGGAACCCCAGATTCGAGGAGGCAGTGGATTCACGTTCGGGGTGGGATCAAAAGTAGCTGTTTTGGTGGACGATATGCCCATGTTATCCGGTGATGCAGGACGTCCCGAATGGGGATTTGTGCCCGTGGAAAATATCAGTCAAGTGGAGATCATCAAAGGCGCAGCGAGCGTTTTATCCGGCAGTTCCGCCCTTTCCGGATCCATTCATATTCGTACCGCGTATCCTACTTCAAAACCTATGAATAAGATCAATGTGTATTCAGGAGTATATTCTGCCCCTTCCGTGAATGGTTCGAAATGGTGGTCGGGTGTTCCTTTGATTTCGGGAGCGAATTTCCTCCACTCAAAAGCCTATAAATATTGGGATATCGTGGTGGGAGGAAATATGAATTACGATCACGGGTACATCGGTGCACCCCGTCCAGGTCCGTATGTGATTGATTCCGTATCCAATTTTAACGACCGTCAAATGGCCATGAAGCGGGCTCGCGTTAATTTTAATATCCGCAAAAGATCCTCCAAAATAAACGGTTTAAGTTATGGGGTTAATGGGAATGTCATGCTGGCACAAACCAATCTATCCTTTGCATGGCTTGATGACACAACAGGGTTATATCGTGCCTATCCTGGGGCGGTCTTTTTACAAGACCAAACCATTTTTAATATCGATCCCTACGTGCAATTGATTACCCAAACAAGCGGGAATCATTCCTTGCGAACCCGAATTTTGCACAACGATAATCGGATGACAGCCAACCAGAACAATCGAGCTACAACCTATTATGGAGATTATATGTTCAAGCGATCGTATCCCCAATTGAAAGGGTTGGATTTTATTGGAGGAGTTACGGTATCGTTCGTGAATTCTTTTGCCAATATGTATGTTGGAAGTGGAAGTCCGCACAATCAAGTGTTGAATTTATCCGGTTATTCACAAATGGAAAAGTCCTTTCATAAGGTGTTGAATGTTTCCGCTGGCGCGAGGATGGAGTATTTTCGGTTGAATGATACCGTAACGGCGTTTAAGCCAATTTTTCGCTGTGGAGCCAATTTAAAATTGTATCAAGAAACCTATTTACGCGCCTCGTTTGGTCAAGGGTTTAGATTTCCGACCATCACGGAACGATTCATCAAAACAGGGGTGGGTAATTTTGGTGTATTTCCAAATCCAAAGCTACTTCCCGAGAGCAGTTGGAACGCGGAAATTGGTATAAAACAAGGCGTGAAATTAGGGGGAGTTTTGGCCTATTTCGATGCGGCGGCTTTTTGGCAGGAATATCAAAATACCATCGAATACATGTTCGGTATATGGGACGTAGCCAATGCTCCTGGTTCTTTTGCCGGGTTTAAGTTTTTGAATACGGGAAGATCCAGAGTTGTCGGTTTGGATATATCCTTTGCAGGAAAAAGTAAGCTAGGGAAAAATTCCGAAATTACCTTCTTAACCGGGTATAACTACATTGTGCCCAAAACCTTAAATCCAAATTATGTCTACGCCATAGATGACATCAATCGAAAATACAGTTACAATACGACCTCCTTGGATTCAGCTAGCCGAATTTTGAAATATCGTTTTTTACACAATGTGAAGTTTGATGCGGAATGGAGTTACCGAGAGAAATTTTCCTTGGGTTTAAGTATGAAGTATTTCAGTAAAATCATCAATATGGATGCAATTATCAAAGATTTTGAAGAAACCACCGCGGCATCAGGAGGGGACAAACAAAACATTCGGTATATGGATTACTTTTATGCGCATCGCTTCGGCAACATCATTTTTGATGCGCGGATGTCCTACGCAATCAATGAACACCATAAAATTGCCTTGGTGGGTTCCAATATCTTGAACAGAAGTTACTCCTTAAGGCCCTTGAAAATTGAACCTCCTCGTAGCATAATGGTTCAGTATACCTTGAAATTGAGTTGATTTTTCTTGGTTTGACCAATAATTTCTGTATCTTTGCGCTCTTAAAAAATTATTAACCGAGGTTTCGGACCTCAAAAAATAAAGGAAATGGCTACAAAAATTCGTTTACAACGACACGGTAAGAAAGGAAAGGCGTTTTTTCATTTAGTAGCGGCAGACAGCCGCGCAAAACGCGACGGAAAATTCATTGAAAAATTAGGGACCTACAATCCGGTTTCAAATCCAGCAACGATCGACTTGAATTTCGAGCGAACCTTGCATTGGGTTGGGGTAGGAGCGGAGATGACCGATACGGCTCGTGCAATACTTTCGTACAAAGGGGTATTATATAAAAATCACTTACTGAAGGGAGTGGCTAAAGGTGCCTTTACCTTGGAAGATGCTGAGCAAAAATTTGCACAATGGCTTCTTGAACGGATTGCATCAAGAGTCTTGCCGCCTTTCCAACATGACCATCGCATTGTTGGAGGACCTCTTTGGAAAAGATCGAGGGGAGTACATCAAAGCGAATGGTTTGTCCAAAGGGTATGGGGAGGAAATTCCATTGAGCCAATCTCCAGGAATCGCGAATCGCCACAGGAACCAATTCCACTTGAGGATTGGAAAGCATCAATTGTTCAAGACCCCCGCTTCGGAAGACTGCGGATTGGCCATCACGAGCTCGCGTTCCCTCTGGAAAGTACAAAATATTTTCTCCGCTGCTCGCGATACGTTCCCCCAATTTTCGCATGGCTTCCAAAGATTGCTGCGGGTTTCGGCGTTGGATGGCAATCACGCCTCCGGTTTTGAAATTGTACGAAATGGAGGGGATTCCTTTGGACAATTCGGCTTTGGAAACC
>RFQF01000013.1 GCA_009925805.1 Flavobacteriia bacterium
TTATCGCCAAAAGTTTGCCCATTAATTACCTGCACATAAAAAGCGGTTGCAAATATTCCGTTAATGGCAAGTAAAATTAACCATATCCACCATTGAGTAAAACGTTGCTTTTCGTAAAATAAAGAATTTTTTTGCATATTATACCTGTATAACCCCCAGATTAAACTTCTTTTCGATCGGAGCATGATTAGCAGCTTCAATTCCCATAGATATCCAGGTACGGGTTTCTAATGGATCAATAATAGCGTCTGTCCATAAGCGCGCAGCTGCATAATATGGAGAGACCTGAGCGTCATAACGCGCTTTGATTTTATCGAATAATTCTTGTTCAACTTTTTCGTCTACAGTTTCACCTTTTGCTTTTAAGGAAGATGCTTCAATTTGCGCTAACACTTTGGCTGCTTGCGTTCCGCCCATTACGGCAAGTTCAGCACTTGGCCAGGCAAAAATTAATCTTGGGTCGTAAGCTTTTCCACACATGGCATAATTTCCTGCGCCATAGGAATTTCCAATCACTACCGTGAATTTAGGAACCACGCTGTTCGACATGGCGTTCACCAATTTCGCACCGTCCTTGATGATGCCCCCTTGTTCGCTTTTCGACCCCACCATAAAACCCGTTACGTCCTGTAAAAACACCAACGGAATGCCTTTTTGGTTGCAATTCATGATGAACCGTGCGGCCTTATCGGCCGAATCCGAATAAATGACGCCCCCCATTTGCATTTCCCCTTTGGCCGATTTGACGATTTCCCGGTTGTTAGCCACAATCCCTACGCTCCATCCGTCGATTCGGGCATACCCACAAAGGATGCTTTTCCCAAAACCTGCCTTGTATTCGGTAAACATAGAACCATCCACCAAGCATTTCAATAAGTCTCGGGTACTGTAGGGTTTGGAACGCTCATCCGGCATGATGCCGTACATGTTTTCGGAAGGTACCATGGGAAGTTCTGTGGCTACGCGGTCGTAACCCGCTTTTTCTGTGGCCCCAATGCGCGCCATCAAATCGCGAATGGTGCTTAAACACGAATGGTCGTCAGCCACTTTGTAATCGCAAATTCCCGATATCTCAGTTTGTGTGGTGGCTCCGCCCAAGGATTCGTTGTCGATGCTTTCCCCGATGGCGGCTTTCACTAAGTAAGACCCAGCGAGAAAAATGGTCCCGGTTTTATCCACGATTAAGCTTTCATCGGACATGATGGGCAAGTAAGCACCACCTGCTACACAGCTTCCCATCACCGCAGCGATTTGTACAATACCCTCGGAACTCATGATGGCGTTGTTGCGGAAAATCCGTCCAAAGTGTTCCTTGTCAGGAAAAATTTCATCCTGCATGGGTAAATAAACGCCTGCTGAGTCCACCAAATAAATGATTGGTAATCGGTTTTCCATGGCGATTTCTTGGGCGCGCAAATTCTTTTTTCCGGTAATGGGGAACCAAGCTCCGGCCTTTACCGTGGCATCGTTAGCCACTACAATGCACTGCCTCCCGGAAACATAGCCAATTACAACGACCACTCCTGCGCCCGGACAACCACCGTGTTCTTTGTACATGCCATAGCCCGCAATGGCGCCTATTTCAAAGCGTTCCCGATCGGGATCAAGCAATACATCGATGCGTTCGCGCGCAGTGAGTTTCCCCTGTTCGTGCAATTTTTCAATACGTTTTTTACCGCCACCGAGGTAGATTTTCTCCAATTCTTGCTCCAAGTTGCGGATGCGAAGCCGCATGCGGTCTTCGTTAAAATTGTACGCTAATTCGCTTTGGGAAGTGGCCATATTTTTTTTAACAAAGATAGGTATTGGGTGGAAAAGATTGAATTGTTTACTTTTACCTCATGTGGAATTCTTTAAAATCCTTGGCCACCATCAAGGTATATTTGATGGTTTTTGGACTGGTGTTGGCTGCTTTTACGGCACAAGCCTTTTGGCCCAATGCGCCAAAGGGACTGTTTGAGACCTTGCGATTTGGGTTAATTCTTGGTCTGTTTTTCATTGCTTTCGTGCGGAAAAAGATGGCCCTGTGGATCTTTAGTGCCATGGTGCTAGGCATCGAAGTAGGGATGGACTTTCCTGCGTTTTCGCTCGAAATGGAGCGCTTTGCTAAGATTTTCCTTCGTTTAATAAAGACTCTGGTGGCGCCCTTGATCTTTGCAACCCTCGTGGTGGGCATTGCGGGCCATAGCAACTTGAAACAGGTTGGTCGAATGGGCTTGAAGAGTATTTTATACTTCGAAATTGTGACCACGGTAGCCTTGTTCATTGGCTTATTGGCTATCAATGTAAGCCAAGCAGGGAGAGGGGTTCATGTCGAGGTGAACGATAAGGTCAAAGAGAAATCGGCAGAATTATTAGCCCAACGCACGGAACATAAAGACCATTTTGTGGAGATTTTTCCGGAGAATATCGCGAAATCGATTGCCGAAAATTCGGTACTTCAAATCGTGGTGTTCTCGGTCATTTTTGCTATTGGTTTAGGTATGGTTAAAAACGAGCAGCATAAAAGCACCATGCTTCGGATGAACGAAAGCTTGGCCGAAGTTATGTTCAAATTTACGGATATCGTCATGTATCTTGCACCGTTGGCGGTGTTTGGTGCCTTGGCATCCACCGTCGCAAAATCCGGCGTGGACGTGTTGTTGTCGCTGATGAAATTGGTGGGAACCTTGTATGCCGCGTTGGTCGTTTTCATTCTAGGGGTTTTATTGCCTATTGCATTAATTGCGAGAATTCCGGTGCGCAAATTTTTAGCGGCCGTTACGGAACCGGTTACGTTAGCTTTTGCCACGGCCAGTAGTGAAGCGGCTTTGCCCAAGGCGATGGAAAACATGGAGCGTTTTGGGGTTCCGAAACATGTTGTAGGTTTTGTCATTCCAACAGGATATAGCTTCAATTTAGATGGAACGACCTTGTATTTGTCTCTTGCCTCAGTGTTTATCGCACAGATGTCAGGCATAAATTTGAGCATTGGTGAGCAAATTTCTATTTGTTTGGTGTTGATGTTGACCAGCAAAGGGGTGGCAGGGGTTCGTGGGGCTTCTTTCGTGATTTTGGCGGGTACGGTCGCGTCCATGGGTCTCGACCCGGAAAAGGCCAGTGTGATACTGGGTATAGATGCTGTCATGGACATGGCGCGCACCTCGGTGAACGTTTTAGGGAATTGCTTAGCCACCGCGGTGATTGCACGGTCCGAAGGGGAATTGGAACATATTAAAGTATGAAGAAGATAGCCATCATTTTCTCGTTGGTGTACACAGGAATGTTTGCCCAACCGTGCGTTGATCCTACCTTGGTGGATTTAACTATGATTTGTCCAAGTATTTTCGAACCAGTTTGTGGTTGCGATAGCGTCACCTACAACAACGAATGCGAGGCGTATTATTACGGTGGAGTTACCTCTTGGACGGCAGGACCTTGTGAACCTCTAGCATTAGATACGTGCTTGGTGGTGCCGGATTCGGTAGATTTTGGTGCCTGCGCCATGGCGCTTGGTATTATTCGGCAAAACGATTCCTGTTTTACCGTTTCTGGTTGCAGCATGATAGGAAGCAACGGAATAGATTACAGTGGGTATTTTTTCAATTCTTTGTATGCTTGTAACAACTTGTGTGCTGGCGATACGCTGATAACGTTGACGTGTATTGATACCAACATCATCGACCTGAATGTATTGTGCCCTGGGGTGATTGACCCTGTTTGTGGTTGTGATTCTACAACCTACCAAAATGCATGCATTGCGCAAAATCATTTCGGGGTAACAAGTTTCCAACCGGGCGCATGCGCCACAGCGGGTCAACCTTGGCTTGAAGAAAGCGATGTGGTAATTTATCCCAACCCGAGCGACGGGATGGTTTATTTGATCGGAGAAAATTTAAGCGAATTAGTAGGGTACGCTGTGTATTCCTTAGATGGAAGGATCTTATTGCATTCCGATTTTAAGGGTGTTATTAACGTACAAAGTTTAATCCCAGGACACTACATGGTACGCTTGCTTTGGCATGGCGGAAAGCAGTTAGCTAAACCCTTGGTTCGGAATTAAGGCTTGGATAACTTTTGGATATAAAAAAAGGGAGCCGAAGCTCCCTTTTCGAAAAATGCAGTAAAGCTTAGTTTACTTTTCCGTTTAATTCAGCACCTGCTTTGAAACGAATGGATTTTTTTGCAGCGATGGTGATCACTTCTCCTGTTTTAGGATTTCTTCCGTTGCGCTCTTGGCGATCAGAAACGGAAAAAGAACCGAATCCTACCAAAGAGATACGGTCACCTGATTTCAACGCGTCGGTTGAAACTTCAACAAATGCATCAAGGGCTCTTTTTGCATCAGCTTTGGACAAATTTGCACTTGCTGCAATCGCGTCAACTAGTTCTGCTTTGTTCATAATACTTTTTTTAAATGGTTTATAAATGTTTAACGAGACAAATATATCCGAATAAACGTATCGTGATTCCTGAAACCCTTGAAAAATAAGGGAAAATGTTGAAAAAAGGTTAGTTTTGTTGAAAAGGTTGCCTTTTTTTGAACTGTTTACAGGGTTTTCTGTTGTTTTTAAGGTCTATGCGTATCAATGCAATCGTTATTGGAAGTGGGGTGGGAGGTCTTGCTTCAGCTATTCGTCTCGCTAAATTAGGGGTTAAGGTGACGGTTTTTGAAAAGAATGCGTTCATCGGAGGTAAAGTACATACCCGTGAATTCGATGGGTATCGATACGATATGGGCCCTTCTGTCTTTACCGAACCCCATTTAGTGCAAGAGTTATTGGCCTTAGGGGTTAATCAAGATTCTTTTGCATACCACGCTTTGCCGGAGTCGTTTCGTTATTTTTATCCGGATGGTAGCCGCCATACCCTGCCTACAGGAATGGAAGCCACGCGCGATGTGTTGGTGAAGGAATTTAACGAAGATTCTCAACGCGTGCATACGTATTTGAAGCGTTTGAAGAAAAACTACGAAGTGTTAAAGCCTGTTTTCATTGAAACCACCCTGCATCGTTTTTCGCATCTTTTCAATAAGCGGCTGATCCCAGCTATTTTGAACATCCCCAAGTATGGGTTAATGACCACGATGGATGGATTTTCTAAACGATTTTTCAAAAATCCTAAATCGGTCCAATTAATGAATCGTTTCGCTACCTACAACGGAAGCGACCCCTATAAAACGCCCGGATTACTCAGCATTATTGGTCACCTTGAATTCAACGAGGGTATTTATTTTCCCAAAGGTGGAATGGTCAGTATTACCCAAAGCTTGGCAGCCGCAGCCCGTTCGCTCGGTGTGGAATTTCGATTAGATACGCCGGTGCAATCCATTGACGTCAAGAATGATCGCGTGGTGGGCGTTCATACGTCCCATTCCTTTCATGCCGCCTCGATCGTGGTAAGTAATGCCGATGCTCATTTTACCTACGAGCAATTAATGCCCCATGTGAAACGCCCTTCAAAACTGTTACGTCAAGAATTATCCTCGTCTGCCGTTGTTTTTTATTGGGGGGTGAAGCAAACGTTTGAGGAGTTAGGGGTGCATAACATTTTCTTTTCGGAAGATTACCGAAGCGAGTTTAAAGCCATTTTTGAAACGAAAACAGTGGTGGATGACCCCACCATTTACGTGCACATCAGTTCAAAAGCCGAACCCTCCGATGCGCCAGCGGGTTGTGAAAATTGGTTCGTCATGGTGAACGCCCCCGTTCATGTGGGCCAAGACTGGACAAGCATGGTAGCTAAAATCCGAACCGACATCCTGCGTAAATTGAATCGCATGTTGGGTGTTGATGTCGGCTCATTGATTGCGACAGAATACGTGAATGATCCGGTAAAACTGCAACAAGTGTACAACGGGAAGGGCGGATCCATTTATGGAAACAGTTCGAATTCTGCTATGGCGGCTTTCTATCGCCACCCCAACCATGCACCAGGGGTAAAAGGCTTATACTTTGCTGGGGTAACCGTCCATCCCGGGGGAGGAATCCCGTTAGCGCTCAATGGGGCGAAAATCGTGGAACGTATGGTTAAAGAGGACTACTCCTTGTAATCAGGACGAATTTTAAACGTCTTAAATCCTTTAATTATTTCAGGGTTACACGCTTTGGAACAATCGAAATAAAGCGTCTTACTGGCGGGTTTCCCGTTGCATTGATAGGTGATTTTTACCGAAACGAGTGTTCCTTTCTGGGGTGGATCATGCGGAACATAGTTTCCTTCAGGGGAACGAAGCAACAGCAGATAACGGTCTATGTTTTCAAAACAACCTATAGGTATGGCGCGTTTAACTTTCGTGCCATATCGTTTGCTTCGGCTCATTTTAGTGAGCTTCAATAAGGGATTTTTGAGCAATCCTTGATACGTGGTGTCCTTACATGCCAGCAGTTTATCTTGTGGGACAGGATAGCCCTTAGCAGCAGCATTTTGATAATCTACACAAGCAAATTCGTACAATCCTTTCAGTTCATAGAGGTAGGCTCGGTAATAATAGGCTTCAGGATAATTGCGTTGAATTTGAATTGCTTGATTTAAATCGAACAGCGCCCCATCGTATTGACCTACGTATAATTTGGTTTTCCCTCGATTATACCAAACTTTCTCATAGCCTCGGCTCAAACCAATGCAGGTGGTAAAATCATCGAGGGCGGTTTCATAATCTCCCAACATATTTTTAGCCATGGCTCGATTGTACCATGCGTAAGCATCTAAGGGTTGTACTTCAATGGCTTTGGTAAAAGAAGTTACGGCATCTTGATATTTTCCTGCTTTCGCATAATCTAACCCTTGTTGATAATTGACTTCTTTAAGTGGTCCTTGACCGTAAATCAAAACAAGGGAAAAAGAAATAGCAAGACAAGTACCAATGATTCTCATTCGTTGAGTTTTATTCCAATATAAACCGGCGACCTTTGGATAACATTTTTTCTGAACAATTTTACACAAATTCGATCAGCGAACGAACCGAGGTCCAATGAATTATTAAATGCGGAAAATTCCATCGAATAATTTGGATTGGTAAATCGGTATTGCAAGGCGGAACCGGCATCGAATAAGGTGGCATGGTTAACCCCGAGTAATTGCGCTATTTGTGTGATTTCTTTGACATCGACGAGGCCGCCGTTGCCTGAAACTACCACCACAAAATCTCCATTCGTCATTTCCCCCATGAGGTTGCGGTAGGTTTTCTGATTCCAGAGCGCTTGTAGACTTTCGTTTTCAATGTAGTTAAACATTTGACCATCCTTAAGTGTCGAAGGGTGTGCTTGGCAAGAATAAGCAGGTTCTCCGGGAAGATTATTAAAAATAGATGCCGGTCCCGCATGCGGAATCCCATGGATAACTTTAAAGTAACCGGAAGATTTCGTTTTCTTTTGATAGCGTTTTCCTAAATAAATTATTTCGCCAATTGCATGATTTTCAGGGTCGTAAAAGCTTGAATTAAGTATAAAATCACTCGCCTTGCGCTCATTAGCCTCTTGCACCGTTAACGGGGTAAAATCGTTGGTCACATCTGCTAGCAAGTAAAAGTCATTGTGCGGATTGAACCGAAACACATGCACTTCCTGTAATAGGATCCGATTTAATAACTTTCCCCAAATGCTGGGCTGTCTGCGACGTATAAGCACGATCTCATGCCTGGCGGACGATCCATTAAAGGATGTTTTTGTATCAACGGAAGTAGCCTTTGAAAGAGGGGTCCAACGATCCTGAGACAAAACTTCCAGGGGATTTTCATGATTCAAAAAATAAGCATAATTCGTTTCACTGCGCAGAAAAGTGCAACAAAGTGCTGTGAGCACAAAGCACAGTACAAGGGCGATATTCTTTATGAGTTTTAAGCCAGAAGTTGGATGACCGGTTAAATATCGAATACCGATTCTCCCAATAAAAAATATACCGAGCGCTAAGGTTAAGGGAAACCAACCGTTGTGGAATATTATCCAAGCAATACAGCAAGCGAAAAGAAGAGCTATGGAAGGGTAGTGGATAACATTTTTACCTGGTTTCGCCATAGTCAAAGTTAGCGAATTTTAATAAAGCGAAGCGGTCGAAAATCCGTAGGCGTATCCGTATTGTTTATTTTTCGCCTTCCATTCCACGAATTTCAGTTGTGCCTGGATGTAGACTAATTCACGCATATTGATGAGAAATAAGGAACTTTCGCCATTCTCAAACATGTTTTTTTCAGCATCCAATAGGCGTTTTGAATCGATGACAGTTTGTTGCATTATTTGAAGCTGTTGTAGGCTATTGTTTAAATCGATGCGTGAATTACTGATTTTCAGTGCGAGTTGAGCGCGTAGGTTGATCATACCGGCTTCAGCTTCTTGTAATTTCAATCCAGCCAAGGAGGATTCGCCGCGTTCTTTTCGCAAGAAAAGAGGCATAGCAATGGATACGCCCCATTTGTAATCGTTGATGTCCAGATTGGAAAATGGGTTGTAGTTGACGGGTTCATTCAAAAGATTGTAATTCACTTCAATTAAGGGTTTTAAACGATCGGCTTTTAATTTTCGATCGATTTCGAGCGTTTCCAACTTGAAACCATTGATTTTCAAATAAGGGTGATTCATTAGTAATGAGTCGTGGTAGTTCACCTTGGGAAAACTTGGCTGTATTTCCTCCAACGAAATCGGGGAAATCATCTCGGATAAGGCCGCTTGTTTCAGGTTTTCATCCCATAGATAGGTCGATTGAACATTTAGGCGTTCCAACAGGTTGGCTTCTGCATCCCGCAGCAAGGATAAGCGATTCTGTACTTGTAATCCTGCTTCCACTGTGTCGATAATAGCGCGATCTCCCAGAATAGCTGTTGTTTTTACCGCATTAAATCGTTGCAAAGCAACCGTGTATGCTTCTTGTAAAATCTGCACGGTATGATAAGCTAAAAACCAATCCCAGTAAGCGTAACCCGCTTGATACATAAGTTGGTTTAGCTGCAGGCGGCGTTCTTCTTGCGTTGATTTCAGATTAATTCCAGCGCTTCGGAGTTCCGCCCTTCGAGCATCGATTAAAAGCCCCTGACCTAAATTGGCGCCTACGCCTCCATAAAACAAGCCTCCCGCGGGGGTTTTGGCCTGAGGGTCTAAATACGTACCCCGGTTCCCTTCAAGTCCTGCTTTGAAAGTCAACCCAAAAAATGTTGGATATTTGATGCCGAAGTCGCTTGTAGAATAGTATTGTTTACCATCAAAATACTTTTGATCCAGGGTTCCGTAAACTTTAGGGTCAAAATTACCTTTCGATTTTAGTAATATCGCATCTCCAAACGCAGGTTGAAGATTGGCCATTCGTAGCAGGGGATGGTATTGTTTTACCTGGTTTATAAATCCTTCTTCGGTAAGTGTTTGCCCGCTCGCGAGAAAAATCAACAAGCAGCAACTTGGGAAAATTAACCACGCTTTCATTTGCCTTTGTCTTTGGATTTATCGTGTTTAGTGGGCTTTTGCGAAGGGGAATCTTTTTGGTAAAAATCCGGAGGAAAACCGTTGATGTTTCTCCAGATTTCGTAACCAATGGGTACATTATTTAATAAAATCATAGCGTTAACGCCGCCTCCGACACGTAAGGCTTTGGGCCAAGGATGATCCTTTTTGTCAGGTGCAATTAAAATTCGGAACATGCCATTTTCAGAGGTAAAATTATCGATGGCAAAAACAGTTCCCCCAAAGGTACCGTAACTGTTATTAGGCCAACCGGAAAAGACAATAGCCGGCCATCCATCGAATTGCATTCGGACTTTCTGGCCTTTTTGGAGTAAGGGATAATCCATGGGGCGAATGTACATCGCTACGGCTAAATCGTAAACCGAGGGCATAATGGTAGCAATTTCTTGACCTTCTTTGATGGTTTCGCCTATACCGCTGCTCAAAATACGGGTTACATAACCCTCTTGAGGCGCCGTAATGGTGTAGTTTCCTCGACGCACGTTGTATCCAGAAACTTGACTTTGAAGTTTGGTGACTTCAATTTCAGCATTGTACATATCCGACATCGACGACATTTTATCGGATTCAGCCTTAGCGATTTCATCGCGAAATTTGGATTCTGTTGCATTTACTTCGATGCTTGCATCGATTAAATCATTTCGACTTTGTAACAGTTTTTGTTGTGCTGAAATCATGCTGGCTTGTGCGCGTTGCATGGCTACGCGACGCGTTTCAACTTCCGTCTGCGACTTTAATCCTTCCTTTACTAATTTTTCAAATCGTACGAGTTGATCTTTCGCTACATTGAAGTTTACTTGAGCGGCTTCAAATTCGATGCTGTCGCTCATGATTTTTAGCCTTGCTTGTTTGTATTTGATTTTAGATTGCTGAATTTTATATTGTGCGTTATTTAATAAGGCATCGATTCGATTATCCAAGGCATTCACCTTTTTTTCATAAGAAATGACACTTTGTTCTTTGTTGCGGATTTGATTTTGCGTTCTTTCAATCAGTTGAGGGTCAAAATATCCGTCTTTGATTTCAGAAATTACCACAATAGTATCGCCTTTTTTGACAAGGTCTCCGTCTTTCACATACCAGCGTTCCACTTTTCCTCCAAGGACAGTATTGATGGTTTGAGGACGTTGCTCTGGACGCATGGTGGTGATTTCTCCCCCAGAACGGATATTTTGAGTCCATGGAATAAATAGGATAATCAAGGCCAATAATCCTATTCCATAAAGCGCCCTACGTAATCTTTTGGAAGATCGCGCTTGTTCCACATTTTGATAGGAAGCGTAGTCATTAAAGTTGAACCCGTTTGGGTTATTCGGGGAACTGTTCAACATATTACACAAGATTATTAACGATTTTTCCTTGGCTGATTCGTATCTCGCGATCCATGGTTGCCGTAATTTCTGGATCATCAGTTTGGATCAACAGGGTAGTGTTTTGAATTGAAAGTAATAGTTGAAGTATTTTGGGTTTTTCATGCAACGAAATATCGTGCAAGGGCTCCTCTAAAAGTATGAGTTTGGGACGACCGACCACCGCTCGCGCTAAAAGAATTTTACGAATACAATCTTTGGGCAAAAAGTGTCCTTCAGGATTCAATACGGTATGGTATCCATGGTTAAGGCGTTGAATTTGTGAAGTAAGCCCGAGGCGATCACACCATTCCTGGACTTCTTGAAAACTGACATAAGGTCTGCCTAGACTAATGTTTTCAAGAAGCGATGCATTCACCAATAAATCCTGATGAAGCATGTTACCAATGCGGTTTCTTAAAAATTCACGGTGAATGTTCTCTAACGGAATTTGATTAACGGAAATGCTTCCGTGATTCGGCGGGTAAATCTTCCCAATCATACAGAACATCAGGTTGATGGAAACTGAATTATCGGAGGAAAAAGAAAGGCGTTCTCCCGAGGCAACATGCAGATCGAAATGGTCGAGCAAAGGTTCGTTGTTCAAGTCGTTTTCATAACTCACTTGCTGGAATTCAATGGAAAATCCTTTGGAATCGTCGGCAAGTTCCATTCCTTGTTGATCCTCCAAATTCAGATCTGTGACTTGTCCTATTTTCTCTACCGAAGTAAGTACATCGTAGACCGTTTCCAAGCTGATAATCAATTTCTCAACCGAACTTAAAATCAGTAAAATTATAATTTCAGCGGCTACAAATTGCCCGATATTCATGGTTTGATTGAGCACCAATAAGCCTCCTATAACTAAAAGCGCCATTGCGATCACTGCCTTGAATGCTATAAGATACGCATACTGTTGTCGCAGCACTCGGAAATGTTCGTTTCGGCTTTTCAAGTATTCCACAAGGTATTCATCGGTCCGTTGCATTAAGTAATCCGGGGTTCCAGCCATTTTGAAACTGAAGCGCGTATAGGCAATTTGTTGGAGCCAATGGGCAATTTTGTATTTGTAATTCGACTCACTCAAACTGGAATTAAATCCTTTCTCTGCAGTGAATTTAAAAACCAAATAGAGCAGCGCGATGAGCGAAATGCCGAAGAAAATGAAAAAACTGTGATAAAACGACAGAAGCAGTAAACCGAATACAATTTGCAGGGAGGCAGAAGCGAAATCTAAGATTAGTTTAGATAGTCCCTTTTGAAGGGTGATGGTGTCAAAAAAACGGTTCGGAAGTTCGGGAGCATATTTTTTAATGAGCTCTTCTGTGCTAAGCAAGGGGATTCGCTGCGTAAAATCGAAGGCAGATCGGACAAAAATGCGTTGTTGTAAATTCTCCGTAATACGCATTTGAGCAATGTTCAATAAACCAGAAATAATTATGGCAGCCATAACGAATACTACAAGGACAATCCATGAAGTACTCACGCTTCCCATTTGAATAAAATTGACAATGGATTGAATACCTAAAGGTAAACCAAGGCCTACCAACCCACTGAATACGGCAAAAATATATACATTGCGAATTTCCGCATTATCGGGCTTAAGGATAGCTAGTAGTCTTTTGAAAGGGGTTGAATTGGTGGGTTTCATACGATACAAAAATAGGACATAATAGCTTAGAACTATAGGATAATTAGGGTGAATTTAAACCAATACTAAATCGAGCATTTTAATTGAAGGGAGTTCTGTAGGCGTGTTTCAGGAGGTCCGCCTCATTAATCCATTCGAAAACCAGGTCCGAGGTGGCTTCGAGTTTTACCAGAGGTGCACAACCTGCCTCGAATGCTTCTTGCCAACGAAGGGCGCACAAGCACCAGAAGTCTCCCGGTTGTAATCCAGGGAAGGAATACTCTGGAATAGGGGTGCTTAGATCATTTCCTCGGGCTTTTGAAAAGCGTAAGAAATCCTCCGTTATTAAGGCGCATACGAGATGTTTGCCGAGGTCTGAGGTATCCGTACGGTAGAACCCATCGCGAAAATAACCGGTCATGGGGTCAGTGCAACAGGGAATTAACGGGTCACCAAAAATGTTTCTTGCATGCATGAAACAAAAACACAAAATTGCTCAGAAAGTTTAATGAAAACAAAATGAGGTCGTTACCAAAAGTAGGTTAGACCTATTATAATTACGCCCCAAAAAGCGGCAAAACCGGATAAAAACCCTGCCGTCGCCGCATTTCTTTTTTTCTTTTTGGCGGTAGTTAGATACCCTTCTTTGTACGAGGGATTTGAGGACAATAGTGAATTGTTGGGGTTTTCGATATTTTCCAATTTCTTTGGCGGGGTATAGGCAATAATAGTTCCAGCTATTATAGGGGCAGTGAATAAATGAGCTCCACCAAGTAAAAATTCACCAAAAACAAGTGCACCAGGCGTTTTATAATATGTTTTGGCGTCGTCCTGACCCATTTGAAATGCATTGGGAATATTTGCATTTGCTGCGTTAGGTGTTTCAAAGGTACCGTCGGAAAGTTTGATTAACAATAAATTATCTTTGCTGAGTACTTGTAAGGGAAGAATATGGTCTGTGTATTTAAAATAAGTGAGGACATTGGGTTCAATGGAAAGCACTTTGCAGATAATTATTTTTCCTGATTTATTGATGAGTGTATCGGGAACATAACTTGAAATAACATTACCACCTTGCTTGATAACAAGAAAATTGGATTTTGGCGCAACAATCACCTCCTTTGAAATAGTATCTATACCGTAATAGGAAATAAATAAACTATCTATTTCAAAAATTTTTACACCAGTCACTGCCCCATTTTTATCGACAATCGTATCCTGGGCATTTGCCAAGAAAAAGGCAAACAATCCTACTAAAAGAAGGGGTAATTTCATGGCAGACTATCCTTTTCGGGAATTAAACCCAATAAAGAAACTTAATCTAAATCCTGAATTGGTAGTTGTTCCAGGAACCGTAACGTATTGTCCTGTTGATGGATTATATTGATAAGTGTCCGGTAACATTTTTTTAATGTTTGGCGAAAAGGCTACATTCACTGGAAAGGTAACTTTCCCTATTTTGAAAGATGCCCCTGTGGCTAAAACAAGCCCAAATCCGGCGAGAGACACCGAAGGACCAACACCAAATTCAATTCCATTGGCCCCTCGAAATCCAATCAGTACGTTTGCACTCGGTAGAAATAACCCCTGCTCCAAACCTCCTATTAAAGGCACGAATTCAACCAGTCCTGCGGCGCCACTTTCCAAAGTAAAAATTCGTGTTTCAAATTGCCAACCGAATTGGGATATCAAAGGTGTAATGTCTGCGCGATTGAAAGCATCCGCAATGCGTGTGCGCGTAGTTCCTGCAGCCAAATAGGTTAATCCCACACGTGGCCCACCATATTTTTTTGATGGAGCCAGCATTTCATCGTCATCCTTGTCTTTTGCTTTTTTGTTAGAATGCTGTTCGTTATTATTGTTATTTATCACCACAGGTGCCGTGGAAAAATTATCCGTGGTCCCATTACTATAGGTGACAGATATCAAATCGCTAAGGTTCATCGTGTACATGGGACCATCGTTGCTCTTTTTGAATTTTATCGTGGTAGGCGTCACCTCAGAAACATAAACCGTCATGGTTGTTGAATTTTTAAGGGTAAGAATATCTTGCCCGAATGCTGTTGGTAACCCAAAAAATGCTATGCATAGCATAAAAAAATATCTTTTCATAGTTTTAATGTTTCCATAAAATTAAGCGACGTTACAAGATAAACAAAATCGAACTTCGTAAGTGCATTTTTAATGGTTGTGAAAAACGCAACTAGCGTTGTTTCGAAAGACTGCTCTTTATTCAAAATAAAATACCCTGACGGCCTTGTCAGGGTATTTGTAGCGAGACCGAGAGTTGAACTCGGGACCTTAGGGTTATGAATCCTACGCTCTAACCAACTGAGCTATCTCGCCTTCGCTGCATTGAATCCCGTCAATTTTGAGAGCGCAAAGATAACGAATTTTCTATTTATGTCAAGGTTTCCAAATAGGATTCCACAAACCGCATTAATTCCCCAATACGTTCAGGGCTGAAATCAAAGGAAACACCCGCGGTTTCATATATTTCGGGAAGTGATCGTGTGTACCCTAAACTCAACCCAGCCTTGTATTGTTCGATGGCTTGTCGCTCATTCGTTAGGCTGTTTTTCCAAACACCAATTGCGCCTAACTGGGCAATTCCATATTCGATATAGTAGAAGGGAACCTCAAATAAATGCAATTGCCGCTGCCAAGAATTGGCTTGCAACGCCTCATATCCAGACCAATCCGTAAGTCCTGTGCCAAATTTTTTGGCGAGCGCGAGCCATTGCTCACTTCGTTCCCCTTCGCTGTGGTTTGGGTGGGTATACACCCAATGCTGGAAGGCGTCAATTTGAGCAATCCATGGAAGTACTTTTAGGATGTCTTCCAAGTGCTCCACCTTGGCGCGAACCAATTCCTCAGGGTTCGTGTAGAAGTAATCCCAATATTTCATGCTTAACAATTCCATGGACATTGAAGCGAGTTCTGCAGCTTCTGAAGGTATATCCTTGAAGGCGGTTAGGGTTAAATCTCGGTTAAGAAAACTGTGGATGGCATGCCCTCCCTCGTGCACCATGGTCACTAAATCTCGGTGTAAGCCCACCGCATTCATGAAAATAAAAGGCACGCCAATTTCATAAAGCGGATAATTATACCCCCCGGGTGCTTTTCCCGCTTTCGATTCTAAATCTAAATGGCCCATAGCGTTCATTGTAGATAAACAATCGCCAAAATACGCTTCCATTTTGGAGAAAATTTCAACGGTTTTTTCCAACATTTCAGCACCGCTTTCGAAGGGTTTTAATGGTTCTTTCCCGTCGGGATCAACGTCCAAATCCCACGGTTTAAATGCAGGTTTCCCTAATTTATCCAATTTTCGTTGCTGAATCTTCTTTACTAAAGGAACTACCGTAAGTGCCACTGCCTCGTGGAAATCAAAGCAGGCTTCTTTTGTGTAATCGAACCTGCCCAAATGCTGAAACATATAATCTCGATAATTTTCAAATCCTGCGTTCTGAGCTACTTGATGCCGCTTTTCAATTAAATCAGTATACAAGGCATTCAGGGTTAAAATATCTTGCGATCTACGTGCAGCCATCTTCTCGAACACCTCTTTTCTAACGGCCTCATCTTGATTTTTCAAATACACCGAAGCCTGTTGCATCGTCAAGGTTGCGCCACCATACGCAACAGTTTGAGCAGCACTAATGCTCCCGTATTCCTGACTTTTTTCCGCCAAATAAGCATCCAACGGAATGTTTTCCTCTCGAAATAGCCTTAATTCGCTGTCTATAGCACGAAAGTAAATCGCATAGGCTGGGTCCTGTCGCAGGGTTTCTATCAAAGGACTTTCCATGATTTTGCGGTTTAACGCGTGGGTCAATGGCGCTATGAGGGGTTGAATTTCACGCACAAAGTACGTGTAGGAATCATTCAACTCGGGTTTCGTAGTATCAATCGACATCTTGATATAGCGCCAAGCCCCGTTTTCTTCGATAAAGGCTTCCAATTCGCTCATATCACATAGCCATTGCTTTAACGTGAGTGCATCCGTGATTTCACGGGCGAGTAATTCATCAAAATAGGGTTGTACATCGCTAAATTGCTCAAGTTCTTGATCTTTTTTAAGGTAGTTCCGCTTAAGGGTGGGGAGTTGCATGGTATAATTATTTATCACAAAATTAATCTTAACGATGGTACCGTGAACAAAGCTTCATTACTTTTGTTAACCGTTTGGTTAAACTATGAAGTTAAAAGATTATTCTACGGAAACAAAAATACTGGAGGCGGCAAAATCCGTTTTCTTAGAGTTTGGTCTTTACGGAGCGCGCATGCATACGATTGCTGATCGTGCGGGCATTAACAAAGCGTTACTCCATTATTATTTTCGCACCAAAGAGAAGCTTTTTGACCGTGTTTTTGAGTCAGCTTTGGATCGTTACTTTAGCAACATGGACGTAATGAGCGACGAACGGCTTGATTTTATCGAGCGCGTTCATCGTTTGGCGGATCGATTTTTGGATTTCCTTACGGAATACCCGCAAATGGCCTTGTTTCTCATTAAAGAAGTAAGCACGAACGAATCCTTGTTCATCGAACGCATTGAGCGGCATCAAAAGGGCAATATTACTTTGTTGAAGGCTCTCATAGAGGCCAAAGAATCAGGGCAGATACACATCAAAGATCCTTTATTGTTTTTTGTGCAGTTGATTTCGCTTTGCACGTATCCTTTTGTAGCTAAGCCCTTGTTTTCCATGATTGCTTCAAGGAACCAGGTTACTTGGGACCAAGGTTCGCTCGAAGGACTTCGATCCTCAATCCATGATTTTATTGATCAACACTTAATTTCCTCCATATGTACAAACTAAGTTTCGTTTTTTTATGTTTTACGTTCACCGCGTTTAGTCAAGAAACTTCTATTTCTTTGGATTCTTGCATTCGATGGTCAACCGTCCATTATCCCTTATACCGTCAGTCTGAAATGTTTAAAGCGCAAATGGTGGTGAATGTCCAGGGAATTAAAGAATCGTGGTTGCCAAAATTGAATTTGAATCTTCAAGGTACCTATCAATCCGAAGTAGTGCAATTCAATCTTCCGGGCTTTACCACGCACTTCCCGCATGATTCTTATTTAGGTTCGATGGCTGTGGAACAGTTGTTATTTGACGGTGGAACTTCTCGAAGACAAACGCATCTTGAAGCAATGAATTCGGAAATCGAAATTCAAAAAAACAAGGTAGAAATCTATCGACTGGTAGATCGGGTTAATCAGATTTACATGGCAATTCTCCTGGCAAAAGCCAATATCAGCATGCTGGAATTACTCCAAGACAATCTCATGAAGCGCTCCGTGAATGCAGCTGTAGGTGTTTCGAATGGAATGGTGTTGCAAACCCAGCTCGATGAAATCGAGGTAGAACTTCTAAAAACGCAACAGCAACTCATTGAGGCGAAAGAAAATCTTAACGGTCTTTGCGCTTCTTTATCCATTCTTACCGGGAAATCCATTGCAGCTACTACGGAATTGCAGGCTTCACCAGCCGGAGGAAAAACATTGTCGGCAAGCATTGCGCGACCAGAATCGACCTTATTATTGATGCAGGAAAGTGCGCTTTCGGAGAAATATAAATTATCGACTAATCTTGCTTTGCCGAAGCTTTATTTTAATGTGGTGGGAAATTACGGGCGTCCTGGTCCTAATTTTATCAACCAAGATCTCCGTTTTTTTGGTAGCGGGAATATTGCTCTACGCTGGAATATTTCGAATTTGTACGGGTTGAGCCGCGAGCGAAAAAAGTTTGACATCAATCGGAAAGTTTTGGAAATTCAGCGCGACCAGTTGAATCAAAACATTGAATCTTCACTGACCACGCACGCAGCTCAATTAGCTGCCATGGATCAAGTGATTCAACTGGATGAAAAAATAATTCAAAAGAAAAGCGAGATTACTTCGGTTTCGGCGAACCAACTGGATAATGGGAAGATTACCTCGACCGTTTACCTGCTGCAATTAAACGACGAAATGGCGGCTCGATTGAATTTGAAGGTGCATGAAATCAAACGGCTGAATGCCTGGTCAAATTATAATATAACCTTAGGATTAATCAATTTTTAATATGGAAACAACAGAAAAAAAGAAAGGAAAGGGCAGACGATTTATCATTATCGGAGGGATCCTTGGAACGGCCTTAACCGTAGGGGCGATTTATTATTTTCGTTCGCTCGGTTATGAAACCACGGACAACGCGCAAATTGACGCTGACATCATTCCGGTTAGAACCAGCGTTTCGGGCTATGTTAAGGAAATTCGCTTTAAAGACAATCAATTGGTAAAAAAAGGAGATACACTCTTACTCATCAATGAGGATGAATTTCAAGCCCGTTTGCTGCAATCCGAAGCCTCTTTGGAAAATGCCAAAGCCAACCTTGTGGCTGTAAAAAATAACGCGGATGCAGGATTTCTAAATGCCGATGCCGCCTTTCTATCCAGCGAAACGACCGCCCAGAACATTAACGTGGCAGCGAGCCGATTGAAAAAAGTGCAGGAAGACTACAAGCGCATTAAAAACATGTATGCTTCCAAGGCTTCTACGCAAGCAGAAATGGATGCCATCGAAGCCGAATTAGCGGTAGCTGAGGCACAATACAAAGCCGCAAAGAACCAATACAAAGCATCTTCGGCGCAAAGCAAAGGGGTGAAATCGCAAGCTACAGGACAAAAATCGCTCATTGCTTTGGCGGAAGCCTTGGTAAAGCAGCGCGAGGCAGAGTTACTGTTGGCTAAAACGCAATATGCCTACACCGTAGTTACTGCTCCCTGCGATGGAATCGTAAGCAAACGAAGCGTTGATCAAGGTCAGTTTATTACCATGGGATCTCCCATTTGTTCGGCCATTGATCTCACCTCGCTTTGGATAACTGCGAATTTTAAGGAGACACAAATCGATAAAATTCGAAAAGACCAATCGGTAGAAATCACCATCGACGCGTATCCTTCATTGAAACTTGCTGGAAAAATCGATTCCTATATTGGGGCCACCGGGGCCAAGTTTTCGCTTTTGCCTCCAGATAATTCAACCGGAAATTTTGTAAAAATCGTGCAGCGCGTTCCCGTAAAAATCCGATTGGTAGACCTGAAGGAATCGGAGAAATTGATGTTACTCCCAGGCCTGAGTGCTTATGTTAGCGTAAAAGTGAACTAATGCAAACGGCAGCACTTCCAACAGCTTCCTATCCCACAGGAGCCACTCGGGTAATTTTGGTGTTGACCGCCATTACCTGTGCTTTATTGGAATTGATTGATGCAACCGTAGTCAATGTATCGCTTCGTGAAATCTCGGGAAGCATTGGCGCTACCACCACCGAAATCGCTTGGGTGGTTACCGCTTACGGAATTTCCAACGTAATCATCATTCCTCTTACGGGAATGCTCTCCAATTTTTTTGGAAGGAAAAATTACTTCACCGCTTCGGTGGTAATTTTCACCTTTTCTTCTTTGATGTGCGGGCTTTCTACCGATTTATGGATGCTCGTATTTTGGCGTTTCATTCAGGGATTAGGTGGGGGAGGACTCCTTTCCAATGCTCAGACAATCATTTTAGGAGCCTTTCCTCGGGAAAAAATTGGTATGGCGAACGCTATTTTTGGGATGGGCATCATCATGGGCCCTACTTTTGGACCTACTATCGGCGGATTGATCACCGATTCCATGAGTTGGCACTGGATTTTCTTCGTAAATGTTCCGATAGGGATTGTTGCAGCATTTCTTTCCTATTATTTTGTGACCGATGACCCTGCCGCGGTAAAACCGCGTAAAATTGATTACTTAGGAATTTTATATCTCATCATCGGTGTAGGGAGTGTGCAATACGTTTTAGAGGAAGGGAATTCCAAGGATTGGTTCGAGAGTTCATCGATTATACTCTTTACAATCACCTCCATTATTGGATTTACACTTTTGATTGTCCGATCCCTTTCCATCGATTATGCTGCGGTAAATTTGAGGTTGTTCAAACATTACAATTTAGTACTCGGAGCAATCTTGAATTTTCTCTTGGGCTTGATTCTTTTTGGGTCGGTTTTTATTTTCCCCCTGTTCGTACAAATTTCGTTGGGATGGACGGCCACAAAAACCGGGATGTTTATGATTCCTGGGGCGCTGTTCGCGGCTTTCTCCATGCCTGTTGTTGGTAGAATGCTCGGTAAAGGTGCAAATCCCAAGAACATTATTTGGTTGGGTGGAGGACTTACTTTTATCTTCTTAATGATGCTATCCTTTTCTTCTCCTACATCAAGTGCTGCGAATTTTTATCCAGCCTTCATTTTGCGTGGAATTGGAATGGCTTGCATGATGTCACCCATTATTTCCTTATCTGTTGCAGGATTAGCTGCCAAAGATATCGGACAAGCAGTAGGTTTATCGAATGCGATTCGGCAGTTAGGTGGCGCCGTCGGTATTGCAATCATCAACTTATTCTTAACCCAGAAGAATGCCCAAGTTCGCGGCAGCATGATTACCTATGTGAACGATTATTCGAACCAAGCCGTTGAACGATTAAACACCTTAAAACAAGGATATTTAGCTCGAGGCTATTCTATGGATGAAGCACAATATCTTGCGAATCGAGCCATGGAAGGAATGCTGTTCAAACAACAAGCCTTGGTGAGCTATAATCAGGGCTTTTTCATGGTGGCATTGGTCGTTTTAATTCTGTTTCCTGTAGTGTATCTGGTGCGTAAAGCGAAAAAAGAAACGGCAGTGGTAAGCGATGCCCATTAGTGAACATCTTGCCTTGAGCTTTGTTTGCTTTTTATGAAGCATTTTTTACTGGTTGGGGCTTCTTCCGCGATCGCCCAAGCCACCAAACATCATTTAATGAACGATGGGCATTCCGTGGTTCAGTTATCCAGGAATTCCTTGCACAGCGATGTGCCAATTATGGATTATTTGGGCGAATTGCCCAAAATGGACCAATCACTGG
>RFQF01000121.1 GCA_009925805.1 Flavobacteriia bacterium
CAAACGGGGAAAACAACCGTGGCCATTGATACCATTATCAATCAACGCGAATTTTTCGACCGTGGAGAACCCGTGTTCTGCATTTATGTCGCCATAGGCCAGAAGGGCTCAACGGTTGCCGGAATTGTGAAGAAATTAGAAGATGCGGGGGCCATGGCCTATACCGTGGTGGTGGCCGCTAATGCCTCTGACCCTGCACCAATGCAGTTTTATGCGCCCATGACCGGAGCAGCTATCGGAGAGTATTTTAGGGATTTAGGAAAACCCGCCCTGATTGTTTATGATGATTTATCTAAACAAGCAGTTGCTTATCGTGAGGTTTCTCTTTTGTTGCGTCGTCCTCCGGGCCGTGAGGCATATCCCGGAGATGTTTTCTACCTGCATTCGCGTCTTTTGGAGCGTGCAGCCAAAGTCATCAAGGACGACACCATTGCTGCCCAAATGAATGACCTACCGGAATGCTTAAAAGGAAAGGTGAAAGGTGGGGGCTCGCTGACTGCCTTGCCGATTATTGAAACCCAGGCGGGCGACGTTTCGGCCTACATTCCCACCAACGTAATTTCCATTACTGATGGGCAGATTTTCTTAGAATCCGACTTGTTCAATTCAGGAATTCGTCCAGCGATTAACGTGGGAATTTCTGTGTCACGTGTAGGAGGTTCTGCACAAATTAAATCCATGAAAAAAGTGGCGGGAACGTTAAAACTTGACCAAGCGCAATACCGTGAATTAGAGGCGTTTTCGAAATTTGGATCCGATTTGGATGCCGCCACCAAATCCGTTTTGGACAAAGGAGCAAGAAACGTGGAAATCCTTAAACAGCGCGAAGGGGATCCATTTCCAGTGGAAAAACAAATCGCTATCATTTATGTGGGTACCAAAGGCCTTATACAAAATGTGCCTGTTGCGAAGGTGAAAGAATTTGAGAAAGAATTTTTAACCCTCATGGAAACCCAACATCCCGAGGTATTGGCATCGTTGAAAGCTGGACAGTTTACGGATGAACTTACCGATGTGCTAGCTGCTAAAGCGAAAGAAATAGCTGCGAAATATTAATCGTTTGAGGAAATGGCTAACTTAAAAGAAATCCGCAACCGCATCAGTTCTGTTTCTTCCACCATGCAGATCACTTCGGCCATGAAGATGGTGTCTGCTGCTAAACTTAAACGTTCCCAAGACGCTATCACTCGCCTTCGGCCATACGCTTCGAAATTGCGGTATATTCTGGAAAATGTAAGTGGTACCCTCGATTTGTCCGAGAATTCTTTTACGGTGCAACGGGAATTGAACAAAGTAATTGTGGTAGCCATTACTTCGAACCGCGGATTGTGCGGAGGGTTTAACAATAACGTTATCAAACGCGTAAACTCCCTGATTAAAGACGAATTCTCTTCGAGTAAGGTTTCAGTACTTTGCTTGGGGAAAAAAATTAAAGATGTCATCAAGAAAACCGACAACTATTTGTCCAATGAGATCCTTTCTACGCATGAAGACATTGTTGGGGCACTCTCTTTCGAACGAACTGCCGAAATTAGCCGAGAGCTGATGCGTATTTTTGAGGCTAAGGAAGTAGACCAAATTGTTCTCGTTTACAACCGATTCGTGAACGCGGTTACGCAGTCGGTAGAGGTCGAAGGATACTTGCCGTTAATGGCTCCGGAAAAACTTACCGAGAATGCTCCAAAAGACTACCTTTTTGAACCGGAGAAGGCGGAAATTATCTCAGAACTTATTCCTAAATCCTTAAATACGCAGCTCTTTAAAGCCTTGTTAGATTCGGTAGCCGCCGAACATGCAGCACGAATGACTGCTATGCACAAGGCCACCGACAATGCCTCCGAGTTGAAGAAAGCATTAAAACTAAGCTACAATAAAGCCCGTCAAGCAGCCATTACCAATGAAATTTTAGAGATTGTTGGAGGTGCGGAAGCGTTAAATGCGTAACTTAGGGTTAAGCCAATGGAAAACGTTATCAAGGTACTGATTGTCGACGACCACAAACTCATCAGCGAGGCATGGTCCAGCTTGTTAAAGGATTCGCCGCAAATTGCGGTCTGCGGAACCGCAGACTCCGAAAGTGCAGCCTACGACCAGGCCTACATTCATAAACCCGATATTGTGCTGATGGACATCAATTTGGGCCAAGGCTCAGGCATGGTGGCCGCCACACGCATCCTGGATTCCTTGCCGAAAACCAAGGTCATCGGACTTTCCCTCCACGACGATATTTCGTACGTCAAAAAGTTTTTGTCCATAGGTGCCAAAGGCTATTTAACCAAGAACACTACAAAAACGGAACTCGTAAGTGCCATTCAATCCGTGTACAAGGGCGAACTGTTCATTGCCGCCGAAATAAAAGATCGGTATTTTGCCTCCTTGCTCAATGCCGACGACAACGAAAAAAAGGAACTCACGATGAAAGAAATCGAAATTGTGAAATTGATTGCACAAGGGTTAACTTCCAAAGAAATAGGCGATAAATTGTTTGTATCGCACAGAACCGTGGAAACCCACCGCCACAATATCCTTAAAAAATTAGACCTCCCCAACGCTGCACAGTTAAGCAGTTGGGCAAAGGACAAGGGGTATGTATAAGGGGGGCTAACTTATCGTTGGCCCCGCTTCAAAATCGCGCTCACTCACCAAAGCACTCAGGTTTCCTTCCGAGTCTTCCGCCATGAGCAACATGCCGTGAGAGGCAACGCCGCGTATTTTACGGGGGGCAAGGTTCATTAATACCACCACCGATTTTCCTAAAATTTCCTCGGGTTGGTAATGCTGGGCGATGCCTGAGACAATGGTTCGTTCATCAATTCCGGTGTCCACGGTAAGCACAAGGAGCTTATCGGCCTTTTCCATTTTACTTGCCGCTATAACTTTTCCAAGTCGAAGGTCCATTTTGCTAAATTCATCAAAGGAAACTAAGTCTTTCATAGGAGGGTATTGGGGATTTAAGGGAGAAACTTGGGATAATTTAGCCCGTTCCTTTTCCACCATTTCATCGGTGATTTTTTCAAAAAGAATTTCCGTAGGATGGATGGGATGCCCCGGTTGGATGGGGGATAAACTTCCCTGCCACGTATCCGGCGGAAGGTTGAGCATGCTGTATATTTTTTGTGCTGTAATAGGAAGAAAAATTTGCGCGATTCGCGCCAATTCATGGGTAATTTGAAGCGCCGTGTTCAATATCGTAGGCACGCGCTCAGGCTGGGTTTTGATTTTCTTCCACGGTTCCTCCTCAGCCAAATATTTGTTCCCCATACGGGCAATGTACATCATCTCTTGTTGTGCTTCGCGTATTTTGTACGCGTACATTAATTCCGAAATTCGACCATCGATACCCTTCAGTTTTTCAAGCAGGAGCTGTTCTTCCGCGTTTAACGGACCCGGGGCTGGAACCTTTCCTTCGAAGTACTTATGGGTTAATACGAGCGTACGGTTAACAAAATTCCCCAAGATATCGGCTAATTCCGAGTTGACGCGCAACTGATAGTCGGCCCAAGTGAATTCGGAATCTTTGCTTTCCGGCGCAATCGAAGTGAGTACATATTTTAATTCATCGATTTTATCAGGATATTCTTCCAAATATTCATGAAGCCATACTGCCCAATTGCGGGAGGTTGAGAATTTGTCGCCTTCGAGATTTAAAAACTCGTAGGCCGGAACGTTATATGGGAGGATGAAATCTCCATGCGCTTGAAGCAGAATCGGAAAAATAATCGCGTGAAATACGATGTTGTCTTTACCGATAAAATGGATTAATTGGGTTTCTTTACCTTCTGTTTTGGTCCAATAAGGCTTCCAATCTTTGCCGTTCGCTTGGGCCCAAGCTTGGGTAGCCGAAATATAACCAATTGGAGCGTCCAACCAAACGTAGAGTACTTTTCCCGCAGCATTGGGCAAGGGTACTGGTACGCCCCAGTCTAAATCGCGGGTCATTGCCCTGGGTTTCAATCCCGCATTAATCCAAGACATGCACTGACCTACTACCTGATTTCGCCATTCTTTTGGTTGGTGTTGGGGTATTCCATTCCATGTTCCCTCCTGAATCCATTCAGCGAGCCAGCTTTCGTGGTTATTCATGGGCAAATACCAATGCGAGGTTTCCTGGAGTACCGGGGTAGCCCCGGAAAGGGTGGATTTCGGATCGAGGAGGTCTGTGGGGCTTAAATCACTCCCGCATTTTTCGCATTGATCCCCGTAAGCTGAAGGGTTTTGGCATTTCGGACACACTCCGGTAATGTAACGGTCGGCCAGAAATTGTTGGTAGGCCTCGTCGTAGTATTGTTTAGAACTTTGCTCAATAAAGGCAGCGTTTTCATGCAGTTTTAAGAAAAAATCGGAGGAGGTTTTTCGATGTAATTCGCTGCTCGTGCGATGGTAGATATCAAAGGAAATCCCAAATTGTTGGAAGGTTTTATCGATGAGGTTGTGGTACTTATCCGTGCTCGTCACTACCGCAGATGAACAGGGCTTCCTCGCCTTTCAAGCGTAAAAAGCGCACAAAAATATCCGCAGGAAGGTAAACACCTGCTATGTGTCCTAAGTGCAAGGGACCATTAGCGTAAGGAAGGGCGGCAGTTACAGTAAATCGTTTCATCGTTTGGAAGGCAAAGATACAGGAACTTAAGCAATGTGGCCGAACAAAAAAGGGGGCCGAAGCCCCCTATTAAAAATTTCCAAAGGAATTATTTTTTCACTACATTGAACTGGGCAGTTTTACCATTTTCAAGAGTTACGTTGAAAATGTACATTCCGTTCGATAATCCTTCTAAGGAGTAGTCAGCGCTTCCGTTTATCAAGTTAATGGATGATGTAGCAGCAACTTTTCCGGTAATATCGGTTACAACCACCTGAGCTGTACCTTCGCCTTCGATGGATAAGGTAAGCTTATCGGCTGTTGGATTAGGATAAGCACTTCCATTGATGGTTTTGGCCTCTTCCAAACCAATGTTGTTGGCATTAATCACTCGTAGAACTAAGGCATTCGGCAAATCCGTTCCGAAACCGGCAGCAAAATACGATCCGTCGTTTTCAACCGGGGATAGCGGTTGTGCGTACCAATTGTAATTCCATGTATAATCGGTGGTGTTGTCAAATCCTAAGTATACTTGCAAATTCACGGTTTGTGCACAAGCTAAATAACGCACGTTGTCTTGAAGTACCGTGGGCTGTGTGAAGGCGCCGTAAACCAATTTTCCTTGAAGGTCTGATGGATAATAATAGAACCCGCTAGCCACTTGCGTCAAGGTGTTGAAACCGAAGTTAGCGTCATTTAAATCAACAAAATTGTCTTCCCACTTGTAAAGGGTAAGGGCAATTTCCTCCCCGTCCAAGGTAACACCTGCAGCCGTGGTGGCAGAAAAATGTGCACCCACAGCGGCAATACGGCTCGCATGAGCATCTTTCAGCACCGTACAAATAGAATAGGTGGCATTGTTGTTATTCGGACGATAGTGCGCGTTGGGCTTGGCGTTACCTGTAACCGCATCGATTGCAGCAAACGAGTAAAGGGAATCTTGAATCACAAAATCATACATAGAAACATTGTCCGAGGAGTCGTCATCCAACACCCCAGCCCCAAGCGAAACGTGATAGGTTAAGGTATATCTTCCCATCGGGTAAGTGGCCAAGGAGAAAGAAGGCAAGTTCATGGCCTGTGACGGTTCAATATCGATGCTATCGCCAGCGGCAAGATGAATGTTGTTCACCGAGTTGTTGTAAACCACTGCCCCGGAAGGATTCTTAACGGTGGCTTGTAAAGTGATATTGTTTTGGGCTTGATTTCCGTAATTATAGATGCGCGTGCCGAGGTCAAAACCGAACTCGGTACCGTTTTGAGCAAGGAATGAAACTACCCCTGCATTTTTAGGGATCAACGTTGAAGCAGCGGACATTCCAGCGTCGTTTGGATTAAGCCCCACTTTATTTCCTAAGAACATTACCACAGGTCCGTTTTGCATTTGGTTCACGATATTCATCCCATCGATAAAATCCAACATCACCACAGGAATGGTCACATTGGCACCGTTGGCTCCTGGCCCCATATTCAACCATTCTCCGGGATTACGGTTAACAATGATTACGCCCACTGCTCCAGCATTCTGCGCATTTAAGGCCTTTGCCCCAAACTCGCAAGTGTTTCTAAAAATCACCGCAATTTTTCCGGTAAGGTTGTTCGTCAAGGGGTTACATCCTTCTTGCGAAATCGGATTTCCTTGGGCATTCGTTCCGGGAGTCCCATCCTCCACTAACATCAGCGTATCTTGAACCCACGTGTTAGGAATCAAGAAATCGGGAGTCCCCCACCCTCCGGAGGGAGCGGCCCAAGAGTGGGTATAAATGCCCGCAATCGCGGC